>JBEHXB010000012.1:0-20681 GCA_048498895.1 Pseudomonadota bacterium | reverse complement strand
CTGATCGTGCCGATCGCGATGGAAGAGAAGCTGCGCTTCGCCATCCGTGAAGGCGGCCGCACCGTCGGTGCCGGCGTCGTCGCCAAGATCCTGAAGTAATCGAGCCGGGCATCGAAGGAATAAACCCATGCAAAGTCAGAATATTCGCATCCGGCTCAAGGCCTTCGATCACCGGATTCTCGACAATTCGACGCGGGAAATCGTCAACACGGCGAAGCGCACGGGTGCGCAGGTGAGGGGCCCTATTCCGCTGCCCACCGGCATCGAGCGTTTCACCGTGAACCGCAGTGCCCATGTCGACAAGAAAAGCCGCGAGCAGTTTGAAATCCGTACCCACAAGCGTCTGCTCGACATCATCGAACCCACGCCCCAGACCGTCGATGCGCTGATGAAGCTCGACCTGGCCGCCGGCGTGGACGTCGAGATCAAGTTGTAAGGAGCGTTTCGTGCGCACAGGTGTCATCACGCAGAAGGTCGGCATGACCCGTCTGTTCCTGGCAGACGGTACCCATGTTCCGGTCACAGTGCTCAAGCTCGACGGCTGCGCCGTCGTCGCTACCCGCACGCAGGAGAAGGACGGCTATACCGCCGTGCAGCTCGGCGCCGGCTTTGCCAAGGCCAAGAACGCGACTCGCGCCGATCGCGGCCGCTTCGCCAAGGCCGAGGTCGAGCCCCGCCGCAAGCTGGCAGAGTTCCGGGTCGATCCGGTGAACTTGCTGGAAGTCGGTGACCAGCTTCAGGCCGATCACTTCGTTCCCGGTCAGAAGGTGGACGTCACCGGCGTCACCATCGGCCGCGGTTTCACCGGCGCGATGAAGCGCTGGAATTTCCGCGGTCTGGAAGCGTCGCATGGCGTGTCGATCTCCCACCGTTCGCTTGGTGGCACCGGCGGCCGTCAGGATCCGGGCAAGACCTTCAAGAACAAGAAGATGCACGGCCATTATGGCGTCGACAACGTCACCACCCAGAATCTGGAAGTCGCCAAGGTCGATGTCGAGCGCGGGCTGATCATGGTACGCGGCGCGGTGCCGGGCTCCAAGGGCTGCTGGGTGATGGTGCGCGATGCCGTCAAACGCCCGGCCAAGGGCGTGCCGTCTCCCGCTTCCGTGAAGAAGCGCGAGAAGGCTGCCGCTCCGGTCGCTGAAGAAAAGTCCGAGGGCTAAGACATGAAGACCAAGGTCCTCAATCTGGACAACAAGCCCGCCGGTGACGTCGATCTGAATGACGCCATCTTCGGGCTGGAGCCGCGCACCGACCTGATCCAGCGCGTGATCGTCTGGCAGCTCGCCAAGCGCCGGGCCGGTACCCACAAGGTGCTGACCCGCGGCGAGATCAACCGGACCAAGCACAAGTTCGGCCGCCAGAAGGGCGGCGGCGGCGCCCGCCATGGCGCCCGCAGCGCTCCGCTCTTTGTGGGTGGCGCCAAGGCGATGGGCCCGGTGAATCACAGCCACGAATTTGACCTGCCCAAGAAGGTCAAGGCGCTGGGCCTCCGGCACGCGCTGTCTGCGAAGGCCAGGGAAGGCGCCATCGTCGTGCTGGATGAAGCCAAGTCCAAGGACATCAAGACCAAGGCCCTGTCGGCGCAGTTCGGCAAGCTGGGTGTCGGCAAGGCGCTGGTCGTGGATGGCGAGTTCGACAGGAACTTCCAGCTCTCGGCCCGCAACCTGGCCGATGTCTCGCTGCTGCCGGTCGCCGGCATCAACGTCTACGACATCATCAGAAGCGACAAGCTGGTCCTGACCAGGGCTGCTGTTGAAGCGATCGAGGCGCGCCTGAAATGACCATCAATTACGACGTGATCCTATCGCCGGTCATTACCGAAAAGGCGACCCGCATGACCGAGGCCAACCAGGTCGTGTTCCGGGTCAAGCTGGACGCCACCAAGCCCGCCATCGCCAAGGCGGTTGCCGACCTGTTCAAGGTCAAGGTCAAGGCGGTCAATACGGTGGTGGTGAAGGGCAAGCAGAAGATTGCCCGCGGCAAGGTATACAAGCGCAGCGACATCAAGAAGGCGATCGTGACCCTTGAAGAGGGCCACCAGATCGACATTACGACGGGTCTGTAAGATGGCACTGAAAAAATACAAGCCAACGACCGCCGGCCAGCGTCAGCTGGTGCTGGTCGACAAGTCGGGCCTCCACAAGGGCGGCCCGGTGAAATCGCTCACCGAGGGCAAGACCTCCAAGGGCGGGCGCAACAATCTCGGCCGCATCGTGGTGCGCTATCGTGGGGGCGGGCACAAACGCCGTTACCGCCTGATCGACTTCAAGCGCAACAAGTTCGACCAGCCCGCAGTTGTGGAGCGGATGGAATATGACCCCAACCGCACCGCCTTCATCGCGCTGATCAAGTACAAGGACGGCACCTTGTCCTACATCCTGGCGCCGCAGCGCCTGGCCGTGGGCGACACTGTGGTGTCGGGCGAGAAGGTGGACGTCAAGGTGGGCAATGCCATGCCGCTGGGCGCCATGCCGGTCGGTACCATCGTCCACAATATCGAGATGAAGCCGGGCAAGGGCGGCCAGGTCGCACGCAGCGCCGGCGCCTATGCCCAGTATCTGGGCCGCGACGCGGGCTATGCGCTGATCCGCCTGAATTCGTCGGAAGTGCGGAAGATTCCGCTGACCTGCATGGCCACGGTGGGCGCGGTGTCCAACCCCGATCACATGAATGAGGTCATCTCCAAGGCCGGCCGTAACGTCTGGAAAGGCTGGCGCCCGCACGTTCGCGGAACGGCCATGAACCCCATCGATCACCCGCATGGCGGCGGTGAAGGTCGCACCAAGGGCGGCCGTCATCCGGTTACGCCCTGGGGCAAGCCCACCAAGGGCGCCAAGACCCGCGTCAACAAGCGCACCACCAAGTTCATCGTGCGCACCCGCAAAGGCAAGGCAAGCACATGACCCGTTCTGTCTGGAAAGGCCCGTTCGTAGACGGTTATCTGCTGAAGAAGGCGGAAGTTGCGCGCTCCTCCGGCCGCAAGGACGTGATCAAGACCTGGTCGCGCCGTTCCACCATCCTGCCCCAGTTCGTGGGCATCACCTTCGGCGTCTACAACGGCCACAAGCATATTCCCGTGCTGGTGACCGAGGACATGGTGGGCCACAAGCTGGGCGAATTCTCGCCCACCCGCACCTTCCATGGTCATACCGGCGGCGGCGACAAGAAGGCGAAGAGGGCTTAAATGGGCAAGCAAGCACGCGCGCGCGTCCTTGGTGACAACCAGGCCATGGCGATTGCCCGCAATATCCGCGTCTCTCCGCGCAAGCTCAATCTGGTCGCGCAGCAGATCCGCGGCAAGAAGGTCGAGCGCGCGCTGAACGAACTGACGTTCAGCGAGAAGCGTATCGCCGGCGTGGTCAAGAAGGCCCTGCAGTCGGCCGTCGCCAACGCCGAGAACAACCACGACCTGGATGTTGACGACCTGTTCGTGAAGGAAGCCAGCGTCGGCAAGAACCTGCTGCTGCGCCGCTTCCATCCGCGCGCCCGCGGCAACGCCGGCGGCATCGAGAAGTTCTTCAGCCAGATCACCATCGTGGTCGAAGAGAAGCGTGAAGAGAAAAAGGAAGAGGCCAAGCCTGCCAAGGGCAAGGCCAAAGCCAGGACCAAATCCGCCGGCAAGGCCCCGGCGAAGAAGAAGCCGGCCGCGAAGTCGAAGAAGGAAGCTGCGTAATGGGTCAGAAGGTCAATCCCACCGGCCTGCGCCTGGGCATCAACCGTACCTGGGACTCGCGCTGGTATGCGGGCAAGCGGGAATACGGCAAGCTGCTGCAGGAAGACATCCAGATCCGCGAATATCTCAGCGACAAGCTGAAGGCCGCCGGTGTCTCCCGCATCGTGATCGAGCGCCCGCACAAGAAGTGTCGCGTCACTATCCACTCGGCCCGCCCCGGCGTGGTGATTGGCAAGAAGGGCGCCGACATCGAGAAGCTGAAGAGCGATGTCCAGAAGTACACCGACGACGAGGTGCACCTGAACATCGTGGAAATCCGCAAGCCGGAAATCGACGCCAAGCTGGTGGCCGAGAATATCGCCCAGCAGCTGGAGCGCCGCGTCGCCTTCCGCCGCGTGATGAAGCGCGCTGTGCAGACTGCGATGCGTCTGGGCGCCCTGGGCATCCGCATCACCTGCTCGGGCCGTCTGGGCGGTGCGGAAATCGCCCGCGTGGAATGGTACCGCGAGGGCCGCGTGCCGCTGCATACCCTGCGCGCCGATATCGATTATGGCATCGCCACCGCCTTCACCACCTATGGCACCTGCGGCGTCAAGGTCTGGATCTTCAAGGGCGAGATCATGGAGCATGATCCCTTCGCCACCGAGAAGCGCCAGGCCGGCGAGGCCGAGGGTCAGAGCCGCCCGCAGCGCGAGCGTCAGCCCGCGCCGGCCGCCGAGTAAAAGAGAAGAATCATGCTGTCACCCAAGCGCACGAAATTCCGCAAGCAGTTCAAGGGGCGCATCCACGGCGTGGCCAAGGCCGGTACCACGCTGGCTTTCGGTGCGTATGGCCTGAAGGCGTTGGAGCCCGAGCGGCTGAACGCGCGCGAGATCGAAGCGGCCCGCCGTGCCATCACCCGCCAGATGAAGCGCGCGGGCCGGGTATGGATTCGCATTTTCCCGGATGTGCCGGTATCCAAGAAGCCCGCGGAAGTGCGCATGGGCTCTGGCAAGGGCGCGCCGGAATTCTGGGTGGCCAAGGTAAAGCCCGGCCGCATCCTGTTCGAAATCGACGGTGTGGACGAGGCGACGGCCCGCGAGGCGATGCGTCTTGGCCAGGCCAAGCTGTCGATCGCGACCAAATTCGTCGCCCGTGCATTGGCCTAGAGAGATTTACGATGGCTAAGAAAGCTGCAAAGACCTCGAAGAAGAAGGCCACCGCCGTGAAGGCGTCGACCAAGGCCGACGATTTTCGCGCCAAGTCCGCCGATGAGTTGAACACCGAGCTGACCGGCCTCAAGAAGGAGCAGTTTAACCTGCGCTTCCAGCGGGCCAACGGGCAGGTGGAAAACACCGGCCGCATCCGATCGCTGCGCCGCGACATCGCGCGCATCCAGACCGTCCTCACCGAGCAGCGTCGCGCTGCCGAGAACAAGGCGTAAGAAAATGCCCAAGCGAATTCTTCAGGGTACCGTCGTTTCCGACAAGAATGCCAAGACCATCGTGGTCCAGGTGGAACGCCGGTTCATCCACCCGGTGCTGGGCAAGACCGTGCGCCGTTCGAAGAAGTATCACGCCCACGACGAAAAGGGCCAATTCAAGGTCGGCGACATCGTGCGTATTCAGGAAACCCGGCCACTTTCCAAGCTGAAGAGCTGGGAAGTGCTGGAACGCGTCGGCAAGTAGCGGCGCGAAGGGAGCAAAGTCATGATTCAGATGCAAACTGAGCTCGATGTCGCCGATAACAGCGGCGCAAAGAGCGTTATGTGCATCAAGGTGCTCGGCGGTTCTCACCGCCGGTATGCCGATGTGGGCGACATCATCGTCGTCAGCGTGAAGGAAGCCATTCCGCGCGGCCGCGTGAAGAAGGGCGAGGTGCTGAAGGCCGTGGTGGTGCGTACCGCCAAGGGCGTGCGTCGTCCCGACGGCAGCCTGATCCGCTTCGACGGCAACGCCGCCGTGCTGGTCAACGCCCAGGGCGAGCCGATCGGAACCCGCATTTTCGGACCGGTCACCCGCGAGCTGCGCGCCAAGAACCAGATGAAGATCATTTCGCTCGCGCCGGAGGTCCTCTAGATGAGCAATATCCGCAAAGGCGACAACGTCGTGGTCCTGACCGGCCGCGACAAGGGAAAGAAGGGATCTGTGCTGAAGGTTTTCCCCAAGGAAACCAAGGCACTGGTCCAGGGCGTCAATGTCGTCAAGCGCCACCAGCGCCAGACGCAGCGCCAGCAGGCCGGGATCGTGACCAAGGAGGCCCCGGTCCATCTTTCGAATATCGCGCATGTCGATCCCAAGACGGGCAAGGCCACGCGCATAGGATTCAAGACGCTGGGCGACGGCCGCAAGGTTCGCTTCGCCAAGAAGTCGGGTGAGGTCATCGATGTCTGAGGCAGGAAAGGCCGAGAAGCCTAAGAAGGACGCTTCCAAGCGCCGTGAAGCCAGCGCCGGCACAGCCGTGACGGTGGGCGAGCACGCGCGCGAGGCTGGTTATGTTCCGCGCTTCAAGAAGCGTTACAACGAGACCATCCGCAAGTCGCTGATGGAGAAGTTCGGCTACAAGAACGCCATGCAGGTTCCGCGTCTGAACAAGGTCGTGCTGAATATCGGCGCCGGCGAGGCCGCGTCGGACGGCAAGAAGATCCAGCAGGCGCTGAACGACCTGACCGCCATCGCGGGTCAGAAGGCCGTTTCGACCCGCGCCAAGAAGGCCATTGCATCCTTCAAGATCCGCGAGGGCCTGCCGATCGGTGCCAAGGTGACGCTGCGCGGCGACCAGATGTACGAGTTCGTCGACCGCCTGATCACCACGGCGCTGCCGCGCGTGCGCGACTTCCGCGGCATCAGCGGCAAGAGCTTCGACGGCCGGGGCAACTATGCCATGGGTCTGAAGGAACACATCGTCTTTCTCGAGATCGACTACGACAAGACCGAGACGGTGTGGGGCATGGATATCGTCTTCAACACGTCTGCGAAGACCGACGAGGAAGCGCGCGCGCTTCTCGAAGGCTTCCAGTTCCCGTTCACAAACTGAGGCTGCCATGGCGAAAACGAGCCAGATCAACCGGAACAAGAAGCGCGAAAAGCTGGTGGCGCAGTATGCCGTCAAGCGCGCCGCGCTCAAGGCCCAGGCTGAAGACGAGAAGATCCCCGAGGAAGAGCGCTTCGCCGCCCGCCTGAAACTGGCGAAGCTGCCGCGCAATTCTTCCAAGGTCCGAATCCATCATCGCTGCGAGCTGTCGGGCCGTCCCAAGGGCTATTACCGCAAGGTCAAGATGAGCCGTATCGCGCTGCGTTCGCTTGGCAATTTCGGGCTGATTCCCGGCATGACCAAAGCGAGCTGGTAGGAGAACACCATGATCATCGATCCGATTGGCGATCTTCTCACCCGTATCCGCAACGGCCAGCTGCGGCGCAGCAGCAAGGTGCGTTCGCCCAACTCCCGGCTGCGCATCCGCGTTCTTGACGTGCTGCAAGCCGAAGGCTTCATCCGCGGCTACGCCGAGGTGGAGCACAAGGGCCATCGTGAGCTGGAAATCGAGCTCAAGTATCACGAAGGCCAGCCGGTGATCCGCGAGATCAAGCGCGTGTCCACACCCGGCCGCCGTGTCTATTCCGCTGTCAGCGATCTGAAGCCGCACCGCCAGGGTCTTGGCGTGTCGATCCTCTCTACGCCCCAGGGCGTGATGACCGATGCCTCCGCCCGCGAAAAGAATGTCGGCGGCGAAGTTCTCTGCCAGGTGTTCTAAGGAGCAATCGATGTCCCGTATTGGCAAGAAGCCGGTAGCACTGCCCAAGGGCGTCACCGCCTCCGTTGATGGCCAGACCGTGAAGGTCAAGGGCCCCAAGGGCGAGCTGTCCGTAAGGCTGGTGCCGGAAGTCTCGGTGTCGGTTGGCGACACCGGAATTACCGTGACCCCGCGCAAGGAAATGGAGCGCGCACCGCAGATGTGGGGTCTGTCGCGCACCCTGGTGAACAATCTGGTCACCGGCGTGACCACCGGCTTTTCGCAGAAGCTGGAGATCCAGGGCGTCGGCTACCGCGCCGCAGTCCAGGGCAAGACCCTGAACCTGCAGCTCGGGTTCAGCCACGACGTGCCCTATGCGATCCCGGAAGGCATCACCATCACCGCCGAGAAGCCGACCCTTATCACTGTGTCGGGTATCGACAAGCAGCTGGTGGGTCAGGTCGCCGCGGAAATTCGCGGCTGGCGTCCGCCGGAGCCCTACAAGGGCAAGGGTGTCCGCTACGAAGGCGAGTATGTCCGCCGCAAGGAAGGCAAGAAGAAGTAAGATGAGTACAAACCTCTTCGACAAGCGCAAGTCGCGCAACCGCCACCGCCTGACCACGCACGGCACCCGTCCGCGCCTGTCGGTCTTCCGTTCGGGCAAGCACATCTATGCCCAGGTGATCGACGACGCCCACGCCCTCACCCTGGCGGCCGCCTCGACCAACGAAAAGGACAGCAAGGTCGCCAAGTCCTGGAACGTGGAGGCCGCCGGCGAGGTCGGCAAGAAGATCGCCGAGCGCGCCAAGGCCGCCGGCGTCACCCAAGTCATGTTCGATCGCGGTGGCTACATCTATCACGGGCGCATCAAGGCGCTCGCCGACGCCGCCCGCGAAGGCGGCCTCGAATTCTAAAGGACAAAGCAAATGGCACGCGAAGGACAGCAGCGGGATTCCAGGGAAGGCGGGCGCGAGCGCGGCCGTGGCCGCGGACGCGACAGGGAAGAGCAGGGCAATGACCTGATCGACAAGCTGGTGCACATCAATCGTGTCGCCAAGGTCGTGAAGGGCGGCCGCCGTTTTGGTTTCGCGGCGCTGGTCGTGGTGGGCGACGGCAATGGTCGCGTCGGCTTCGGCCATGGCAAGGCGCGCGAGGTGCCGGAGGCCATTCGCAAGGCGACCGATGACGCCAAGAAGTCCCTGATCCGCATTCCGCTGAAAGACGGCCGCACCCTTCATCATGAAGTGCGCGGCCATCACGGCGCGGGCAAGGTCGTGGTGCGTCCGGCCCCGGCCGGTACCGGCATCATCGCCGGCGGCCCCATGCGCGCGGTATTCGAAGCCCTGGGCGTGGGCGACGTCGTGTCCAAGTCGCTTGGCACCTCCAATCCCTATAATATGGTGCGCGCCACTTTCGACGCATTGAAGAACCAGCAGAGCCCGCGCATGGTGGCGAACCGTCGTGGCCGCAGCGTGTCGGAAATCCTGGCGCGCCGCGAAGATGCCCCCGCGACCGAAGCCAGCGCGTAAGGAAAGCCCATCATGGCCGAGAAGAAGACCAAACCGGCAAAGACGCTGACCGTCCGCCAGATTCGCAGCGCCAACCGCAAGCCGGAAATCCAGGCCGCCACGCTCAGGGGCCTGGGCCTGGGCAAGATCCGCCGCACCCGCACGCTGGAGGATACCCCTTCCGTGCGCGGCATGATCAACGCGGTCAAGCACCTCGTCGAGATCGTCGAAGAAAGCAAGTGACATGAAGCTCAACGAAATCCGCAACAATCCCGGCGCCCACAAGCGCAAGGACAAGGTCGGCCGCGGGTCCTCCTCGGGCCTGGGCAAGACCAGCGGCCGCGGCGTCAAGGGCGCCAAGGCGCGCACCGGCAACCAGGTGCATGGCTTCGAAGGCGGCCAGATGCCGCTGCACATGCGCATGCCCAAGCGCGGCTTCAACAACATCTTCGCCAATGACTTTTCCGAGGTGAATCTGGGCCGTCTGCAAAAGGCGATAGATGCAAAGCGCCTGGATGCCTCCGCCAAGATCACCGAAGAGGTCCTGCGCAAGACCGGCCTTGCCCACAAGAGCCGCGACGGCGTGCGCCTGCTGGCCAAGGGCGAGATCACCGCGAAGATCGATATCGAGGTTGCCGGCGCGAGCGCATCCGCCCGCGAGGCGGTCGAGAAGGCCGGCGGCAGCGTGACCACCACTTTCACCAAGAAGGTCTACAGCAACAAGAAGGGGGAGCCGGGCAAGCGCCAGAAGCGCCGTGCCGACTCCGCCGCCAAGCGCGCCGCCCGCAAGGCGTAAGAAATACGGCCCGCTCCACCTCGAAAGGGTGGGGCGGGGCCCTTATATGTGGGCGGGGATTTCCGGGCCGAATTTGCGGGCCCGGCGCGATCTGGGAGCAGCCTGATGGCATCTGCAGCCGAACAACTGGCCGCCAATTTCAATTTCGCAAACCTTGGCAAGGCCAAGGAACTGCGCCAGCGCATCTTTTTCACCCTTGGCGCGCTGATCGTGGCGCGCATCGGCACCTATATACCGATGCCGGGTATCGACCCGGCTGCCCTGGCCCAGCAGATCCAGCAGCAGGGACAGGGCCTTCTGGATGTCTTCAACACCCTGGCCGGCGGCGCGGTGAACCGCATGGCGGTCTTCGCGCTGGGGATCATGCCGTACATCAGCGCCTCGATCATCATCCAGCTGATGACCACGGTTTTCCCCGAGCTGGAGGCGCTCAAGAAGGAAGGCGCGGCTGGGCAGAAGATCATCAATCAATACACGCGCTATGGCACCGTGGCGTTGGCCGCGATCCAGGCCTGGGGCATTGCCATCGGGTTGGAGCATTTCGGCGGCGCCGGCCAGATCGTTATTCACCCCGGCTGGTTCTTCCGCATCGGTGCGGTGATCACGCTGACCGGCGGCACCATGCTTCTGATGTGGATCGGTGAACAGATCACCAGCCGCGGCGTGGGCAATGGCATTTCGCTGATCATCTTCGCCGGCATCGTGGCGCGCTTTCCCACCTTGCTTGCCCAGTCGCTGGAATCGGCACGCACGGGTGCCACCAATCCGCTGCTGTTCATTTTCTTTGGCGTCTTCACGGTGGCGCTTGTGGGATTCATCGTCTTCATGGAACGGGCCCAGCGCCGCCTGTTTGTCACCTATCCAAAGCGACAGGTCGGCAACAAGGTGTTTGGCGGGGAGAGCTCGCATCTGCCGCTCAAGCTCAATGTATCCGGCGTGATACCGCCGATTTTCGCATCCTCGATCCTGCTGCTGCCGACCACGGTCGCCAGCTTCAACGCCCAGAATCTGCCGGCATGGCTGCAGGCCATCGTGACCTATCTCAGTCGCGGCCAGCCGCTCTATCTGATCCTGTACGCGACACTGATCATGTTCTTCACCTTCTTCTACACCTCGGTGGTCTTCAATCCCGAGGAAACGGCCGAGAACCTGAAGAAATACGGCGGTGTCTTTCCCGGCATCCGTCCCGGCAAGAAAAGCGCCCAGTTCATCGACTATACGCTCACCCGCATCACGGTGATCGGCGCGGCCTATCTGACCTTGGTCTGCCTGATCCCCGAATTCATGTTCTTCGAATACAACATGGACTTCGCGCTTGGCGGTACGTCGATACTGATCGTGGTCAGCGTGACGATGGACACGGTGGCGCAGATTCAGAGCCATCTGGTGGCGCAGCAATATGAAGGGCTGTTGAAGAAATCCAAGCTGCGGGGGGCGCGTCGGTGAACCTGGTAATGTTCGGACCTCCGGGGGCGGGGAAGGGCACGCAGGCGAAAATTCTCAAGGAGACGCGGGGCCTGCCGCAGCTTTCAACGGGCGACATGCTGCGCGCCGCCATTGCCGAGGGAACGGCCCTTGGCCTGCGCTGCAAGGCGCTGCTGGACAAGGGTGAGCTGGTCCCCGACGCCGTGGTAATCGACATTATCGGACAGCGTTACGACCAGCCTGATTGCGCTCATGGGGCGGTATTCGATGGCTTTCCCCGCACCATCGCCCAGGCTGAGGCGCTGGACGCCATGCTGGCGGCACGCGGCAGGAAGATCGACCTGGTGCTGGAGCTGAAGGTGGATGACGCGGTTCTGCTGTCGCGGGTGGAAGCGCGCATCAAGGCCGGTGGCCCGCGGCGCAGCGACGACACGCCCGAAACCCTGGCCCACCGGCTGGGGGTCTATTACAAGAACACCGCCCCGCTGATCGATTATTACCGCCGCCAGGGCAAGCTGAAGGTGGTGGATGGGATGGCCCCGGTCGAAACCGTGACCGCCCAGATCGCCGCCACGCTGGATACGGTTCCGGCCTAGCCAGGAACCGTCCGGAACCCGGCTTGAGCCCGCCCGGCTCGCCGGGCGGTGTCAGGTCTCAGTTTTACCCTTGCCTTCATCGCCGCCGTGCGAAGTGCTGCCCGCTGCATGCGGAAAGCAGCCCGGGCCAGGCCCCAAAATTGGAGCTGCGACAATTATTCCCGCCCGGCCATTGACGGCGGGGGGGCCATTCCTATAATCCGCGCCCTCGCGACAGATTTTCCTGTCATTTCCGGCTTTTGGGGGCGCTTTTTCGCATCCGCCCAGGGCTGGGTTTGGCCAGGATGCTGCCGCCGCCAATTCTGGCAAGCAGATCAACGGCTTAACAGCCATCTGGAGAACACTCGTGGCACGTATTGCCGGCGTCAATATCCCGACCCAAAAGCGCGTGGAAATCGCCCTGCGCTATATCCATGGAATCGGGCCCCAAATTGCCAAGAAGATCATCGACCAGCTTGGCATCGATCCGGCTCGCCGCATCAGCGACCTGACCGAGTCCGAGGTCATCCAGATCCGTGAAACGATCGACCGCGATTATCTGGTCGAAGGTGACCTGCGCCGCGAAGTGGCGATGAACATCAAGCGCCTCATGGACCTGGGCTGCTATCGCGGCCTGCGCCACCGCAAGAGCCTTCCCGTGCGCGGCCAGCGCACCCACACCAATGCCCGCACCCGCAAGGGGCCCGCCAAGGCGATCGCCGGCAAGAAGAAAGTGACCAAGTAATATGGCAGAAGCCAAGGGCAAGGGTGCCCGCACCCGCAAGAAAGAGAAGAAGAACGTCGTTGTGGGCGTGGCCCATGTTGCCGCCACTTTCAACAACACGATCATCACCATCACCGACGCGCAGGGCAATGCGATCAGCTGGTCCAGCGCGGGCATGATGGGATTCAAGGGCAGCCGCAAATCCACGCCCTATGCCGCCCAAATGGCGGCCGAAGACGCCGGGCGCAAAGCGGTTGAACACGGCATGCGTACCCTGGAGGTGGAAGTTTCCGGCCCCGGCTCGGGCCGTGAATCGGCGCTGCGCGCGCTGCAGGCCGTGGGCCTGGTGGTTACATCCATCCGCGACGTGACCCCCATTCCCCACAATGGCTGCCGTCCGCCCAAGCGTCGTCGCGTTTAGAGCGTCGGCCACCAAGAATGCATGGCAGAGCGAGGCAATCTTTCCCTCCGGCTGTGCAAGCAGAGTCGAGTATGAGTTTTCGTCGGACGTAACCATCTACCCGTCGCACGCATGGGCCTGGTCCGACAGGTCCGGGACACGATGAGGAAAACATGTTTCAGAAAAACTGGCAGGAACTGATCAAGCCCCAGAAGCTCAAGACCGATACCGGTCACGAGCCTGGGCGTGTAGCCACCATCGTCGCCGAGCCGCTGGAGCGCGGCTTCGGCCTGACGCTGGGCAATTCGCTGCGCCGCGTGCTGCTGTCGTCGCTGCAGGGCGCCGCCGTCACCGCCATTTCGATCGAGGGCGTGCTGCACGAATTCTCGTCGATCCAGGGCGTGCGCGAGGACGTCACCGACATCGTCCTGAATGTGAAAATGATCGCGCTGCGCATGCATGCCGAAGGTCCCAAGCGCGTGTCGCTGCGCAAGCAGGGTCCGGGCGAGGTGAGGGCCGGCGATATCCAGGCGACGTCGGACATCGAGGTTCTCAATCCCGATCTCGTCATCTGCACCCTGGACGAGAAAGTCGACTTCCGCATGGAGCTGACGATCAACACCGGCAAGGGCTATGTCCCCGCCGATCGCAACCGCCCGGAAGACGCGCCCATCGGCTTGATTCCGGTCGACAGCCTGTTCAGCCCGGTCAAAAAGGTCTCCTACAAGGTGGAGAACACCCGCGAAGGCCAGATCCTGGATTATGACAAGCTGACGCTGACGGTTGAAACCAACGGCGCCGTCACCCCCGACAATGCGGTGGCCTATGCCGCGCGCATTCTTCAGGACCAGCTGCAGGTCTTCATCAATTTCGAAGAACCGCAGCTGCGTACCACCGAAGAGGCCAAGCCGGATCTGGCCTTCAATCCTGTCCTCTTGAAGAAGGTGGACGAACTGGAACTGTCGGTGCGTTCGGCCAACTGCCTGAAGAACGACAACATCGTCTATATCGGCGACCTGATCCAGAAGACCGAGGCGGAGATGCTGCGCACCCCGAACTTCGGCCGCAAGTCGCTCAACGAGATCAAGGCGGTTCTCGCCGAGATGGGCCTGCATCTGGGCATGGAAGTGCCGGGCTGGCCGCCGGAGAACATCGAAGATCTCGCCAAGCGTTACGAAGACCAGTACTGAGCTATTGATGGTCGCAGGCGCTGACGTCTGCGGGCCATGACAGGAGTTTAAGAGAATGCGCCACGGCAATCAGGGCCGCAAGTTCAACCGCACGGCCTCGCACCGCAAGGCGATGTGGGGAAACATGACCGCCGCCCTCATCAAGCACGAGCAGATCAAGACCACTCTGCCCAAGGCGAAAGACCTTCGTCCCGTGATCGAGAAGCTGGTCACCCTGTCGCGCCGCGGCAAGGACGACCTGGCGGCCCGCCGCCTGCTGCTGGCCCAGATCAAGGACGCTGCCCAGGTGACCAAGCTGATCGATGTGATCGGCCCGCGCTATGCCGGCCGCCCCGGCGGCTACACCCGCGTCCTGAAGGCCGGCTTCCGCCACGGCGACAACGCGCCGATGGCGATCATCGAGTTCGTCGACCGCGACGTATCCGCCAAGGGCCAGGATTCGGGCCCCGTGGAAGTGGCGGAAGACGCCGAGGACTGATGGGGCTGCCAAGCCTGATTTTTGCCAAGGTTTGATCTAGATTCGGGGCGGCAGCGATGCCGCCCTTTCTATTTTGAAAATGCCCGTGAAACTTCGGAAACTCACTGGAAAGCTGGGACTCATGAAGACCGTTTCGATTGCCGTTGGCGCAGCCGTTCTGGCCGCGGCCGCCATTTTCTTTGTCGTGCCGGCATTGACCGCGGACAACAAGGCCGCCGTTCCCGAAAAGCTGCGGGTGGCGCCGACAGCGCCGCGCGAGTTGCCCGCCGCACCGGCCTCCATGCGCCAGGTGCAGCTCACTTTCGCGCCGGTGGTCAAGCGCGTGGTCCCCGCCGTGGTCAACGTCTATAGCCGCACCGTCACCCAGGTTCAGGTCAATCCCTTCTTCAACGACCCCTTCTTCTCGCAATTTTTCGGCGCCACGCCCGAAATGCGTCAGCGCGTGCAGCAAAGCCTGGGTTCGGGCGTGATCGTGCGTTCCGACGGCATTATCGTGACCAACAATCACGTCGTCTCCGGCGGCACCGACATCGTCGTGGCGCTGTCCGACAAGCGTGAGTTCAAGGCCAAGGTGTTGCTGGCCGACCCGCGCACCGACCTTGCGGTGCTGAAGATCGATACAAAGGGCGAGAAGCTGCCCGTGGTGCCTTTCGCGGACAGTGACACCGTACAGGTGGGCGATCTGGTTCTGGCAGTAGGCGATCCCTTCGGCGTCGGCCAGACTGTCACCATGGGCATCGTTTCGGCCCTGGCGCGCACGCAGGGCTCGGCCAACGATTATCAGTTCTTCATCCAGACCGACGCGGCAATCAATCCGGGAAATTCCGGCGGCGCGCTGGTCACCACTGATGGGCGGCTCGCGGGCATCAACACCGCGATCTATTCACGCAGTGGCGGCAATATCGGCATTGGCTTTGCCATCCCAGCCAACCTGGCGCGCCGGGTGGTGGAAGGTGTTGAGGGCGGACTGAAGGACGGTCATCCGGCCAGCGTAAAACTGGCCTGGGTGGGCGCCACCGGTCAGGCGGTCACCAGCGACATCGCCCGCAGCCTGGGGCTGAGCCGTCCCGGCGGCGTCCTGATCAAGGAGGTCTATCCGGGCGGTCCGCTGGCGCGCGCCGGCGTCGGAAGCGGCGACGTGGTGGAAACGGTCGATGGCGCTGCTGTCGACGACATGCAATCGCTGAATTACCGCACGGCCACCCATCGCGCCGGCGATACGGTTAAGATGCGTGTCCTCTCCAATGGAAAGACGCGCGAAGTTGCCGTCGTGCTGGCGCTTCCGCCGGAAACCCCGGCGCCCGATCTGCGTACCGTGGCGGGGCGCAATCCGCTGACCGGTGCAAGGGTCGAAAATGTCTCGCCCGCCACCGCCACCGAATTGCAGATCGACCTGATGAGCAAGGGCGTGGCCATTGTTTCCACCGAGAATGGCACGATTGCGGCAAATTATGGCTTCCAGCCGGGAGACATCATACGCAGCGTCAATGGCCAGCGGATCGCCAGCGTCGCAGAACTGGTGCGGGCGCTGAACGCATCCAGCCGCTGGGATCTGGTGATCGAGCGCGGCGGGCGTCAACTTACGCTTTCCGTCCAGGGATAAATTCCACCGCGAACAATTGTCTGTACAAGGACTAGTTGTCAGGCTTGCGGCGGATTTGCGGCATGGAGATTTGTTTCAGTCTGTTGCCCGCGATCAATTCTGTCTCGCCGGCGCGCTTGTAACGCGACCCAACCGGCATTACCGCGTTAGGTTCCTTGCATGGGGGGCAGCAAGCGAAGGGACTGACATGAATAAGTATGTGATAGCTTCCGCCGCCGCCATTCTGCTGAGTACGGCCGCGGCCAATGCCGACATCCTGAATGCGCCTTACGTTTCGGTGTTGGGCGGATGGAGTTCCCATCCCGCCCTGGCGCTCGGTGCCGGCCATTACGGCGTCGATGACGGCTTCAATGCGGGTGCTCGCGTGGGTACCTATCTGGAAGGGTTGCCCGGCTTCAGCGTCGATGCCGACTTTTTCCACAATGAAGGCGACTATATCGGCAACAATGTCAGCCACAGCTCCAACAGCTATATGGCGGACCTGACCTATCACCTGCCCACCAGCACGCCCTGGAGCTTTTATGGCGGCGGCGGCCTGGGTGCGGTGACCACCAGCCTGGACGGCGCCCAGAATGGCGATGCCACGGTATTCGGATGGCAGCTGATCGGCGGTGCCGAATACCGGCTGAACGACATGACCTCGATGTTCGCCGAGTATCGCTACCAGAACGCCCACAACGCCAATGTGGGTTCCATCTCCAATGTGGGCAATACCTCCAACAACCTGTCGGTTGGCGTGAAGTTCAACCTCTAAGGCCTGGGCGCTTGAGATGTCCCCGCCGGCATGTCCGGCGGGGCATTTTCATGGCCGCGCTGCTATAAGGGGGCATGAGCGATCTCTTCGAATCCTCCGGCCTGGCGGACGACGCGCCGCGGCCCCTGGCCGACCGTCTGCGCCCCCTGGCCCTGGACCAGGTGGTGGGACAGGACCATCTGCTGGGTGCCGAATCCCCCCTGGGCCGGATGGTGGCGCGTGGCGTGCCCCATTCCATCATCCTGTGGGGTCCGCCGGGCACCGGCAAGACTACCATCGCGCGCCTGCTGGCCGGTGCCTTCAAGCTCCATTTCGAACAGCTGTCGGCAGTCTTTTCCGGTGTTTCGGACCTCAAGAAGACCTTCGAGGCCGCGCGTGAGCGCCGCCGCATGGGGCAGGGCACGCTGCTGTTCATCGACGAGATCCACCGCTTCAATCGCAGCCAGCAGGACAGTTTCCTGCCGGTCGTCGAAGACGGCACGATCATCCTGGTCGGCGCCACCACCGAAAATCCATCCTTCGAGCTGAACGGCGCGCTCCTGTCCCGCGCCCAGGTGCTGGTGCTTCGCCGGCTTGATGACGCGGCGCTGGAAGCGCTGCTGCAGCGCGCGGAAGCCTGGTACGAAGCCAAGCTGCCGTTGACGGCCGACGCGCGCGCCACGTTGCGCGCCATGGCCGACGGCGACGGCCGCTATCTGCTCAATCTTGCGGAAGAACTGGCCGGCGTGAAGACGGCCGCGCCCCTGGACGTGGCGGGACTGGTGGCGGTGGTGCAGCGGCGCATGCCTCTCTACGACAAGAGCCGGGAGGAGCATTACAACCTGATTTCGGCCCTGCATAAATCCATCCGGGGATCCGATCCGGATGCCGCGCTCTACTGGCTGGCGCGCATGTTGGCGGGTGGCGACCAGCCGCTCTATATCGCCCGCCGCCTTGTGCGCGCGGCCGTGGAGGATATCGGCCTGGCGGATCCCGAAGCGGTGCATCAGGCGTTGGCGGCGAAGGAGGTGTTCGATTTCCTGGGCTCGCCCGAAGGCGAGATAGCGCTGGCCCAGTGCGTGCTCTATCTGGCGGCGGCGCCCAAGTCCAATGCGGTCTACAAGGCGTTCGGCGCCGCGCGCCGCGCCGCGCAGGATTACGGTTCGCTGATGCCGCCGACACACATCCTGAACGCGCCGACCAGGTTGATGAAGGATCTGGGTTATGGCGCGGGCTATCAGTACGATCATGATGCCGAGCAGGCATTTTCCGGCCAGAACTATTTTCCTGAAACCATGGAGCGCCAGACCTTCTATGCGCCCAGGGAAGCCGGCTTCGAGCGCGAGATCGCAAAGCGGCTGGAATACTGGTCGAAGCTCCGAAGCAGGCGCGGCGGCTAGGATTTCTTGTCGCCGTAGCGCAGCACCTTCACCTTCTCGATGGTGACCAGGCCGCTTTGCATCATCCCGTCCAGCGCCGGCAGGAAGCCGTTGATCTTGGACTCATCGTCGACGATCTCCACGATGACGGGCAGGTCTTCCGACAGGCGCAGGATCTTGCTGGTATGCAGGTGGCTGGAGTGGCCAAAGCCCATCGGTCCGCGGATCACGGTGGCGCCCGCCAATCCCTCCTTGCGGGCCTTCAGGACAATGGCTTCATAGAGCGGCTTGCCGTCCCACCGGTCGGATTCGCCGACGAAGATGCGCAGCAGCGCCGCATCCTGGGCATTCTGCATGTCAGGCTCCCTTCATCTGGTTGATGGCGGTAGCGGATATGGCTCCCAGCCAGACGCCGATCAGGCAGAAGGCCACCGACCCCAGCACGTTTCCGGCCGCGGGGACCCATTCGCCGTCGCGCATCAGGTTGAGGGTCTGAAGGCTGAACGACGAGAAGGTGGTGTAACCTCCGCAGATGCCTACCATGACGAACTGGCGGGTCATGCCGCTCACCATCAGCCGTCCTTCGGGCGCGGTGAGCGTGCCGAAGAAGCCTATGATGAAAGAGCCCGTGATGTTTATGATCAGCGTGCCCCAGGGAAAGGTTTCGCCGAAGGCGTTGGCCACCAGCCCCGAGACGAAATAGCGCCCGATGGTACCCAGGGCACCCCCCAGGGCGACGGCAAGATACATGGCCATGACCACTCCATACCCATTGCGCGCCTCGTGCGAGCGCAGCATGTTCCGTTGGCAGGAGTCATCAGCCCTTGCGGGCGGTTTCGGGGGAACCCCATCCCCATCGCCTGCAAGGTAGGCCAAATCAGCCAGGAGCGTCAATTCGGCATGGAAAAAGCCGCACGCATAGACAGTGAGGATGACGGCATCCGGCTGGATCGCTGGTTCAGGCGGCACTATCCCGCCGTCACCCATGGCCTGCTGGAAAAGCTGCTGCGCAAGGGTGAGGTGCGGCTGGACGGCAGGCGCGTCAAGGCCGCCGACCGGGTCGGCGCCGGCCAGACGGTGCGCCTGCCGCCCCAGGTGATACACGCCAAGGCGCCGCAGAAGGCCGACACTCCCGCCCCACAAAAGCCCATGGGGTCGCTGGCGGATCGTATTCTCTACATGGACAAGCATGTCATCGTGCTGGACAAGCCGCCGGGTTTGGCCACCCAGGGCGGCTCGGGCCTGACACGCCATGTCGACGGCATGCTGGACAGCCTGAAATTCGAGCGTTCCAGCCGTCCCAAGCTGGTGCACCGGCTGGATCGTGACACCTCCGGCGTGCTGCTCGTGGCGCGCACGGCACAGTCAGCCAGCGGCCTGGCCGAGGCGCTGCGCCATCGCGATGCCTCGAAAGTCTATTGGGCGCTGGTGCGGGGCGTGCCGCCGAAAAGCCATGGCATCATCAAGGCCGCACTGGCCAAGGAAGGCGGCCACGGCCCCTATGGCCGCGACGAACGCATGG
This sequence comes from Pseudomonadota bacterium, assembly GCA_048498895.1. Classification (GTDB taxonomy): domain Bacteria; phylum Pseudomonadota; class Alphaproteobacteria; order Micropepsales; family Micropepsaceae; genus Rhizomicrobium. The sequence goes on along the minus strand of JBEHXB010000012.1, from coordinate 963 downwards.
CCGTCAGCGAGGAGGACGACGCCAAATTCGCTCTGACGGAATATGTGGTGATGGCCACGGCGGGTCATGACTTTGCCTGGGTGGCGGCGCGGCCGGTCACCGGGCGCACCCATCAGATCCGCGTGCACCTGGCATCGCTGGGCACGCCCATCGTCGGCGATTTCAAATATGGCGGGGCCGACGTGCGGGGCAGGGGAGACATCGCCGACAAGCTGCACCTGCATGCGCGCAGCATCGACATCGGCCGCCCCGATGGCGGCCGGCTGCAGGTAACCGCGCCGCTGCCGCCGCACATGCTGAAAAGCTGGCAGCTGCTCGGCTTCGATTCGGACGACCGGCGCGATCCGTTTCCCGCCAAGAAGAAAGCGGCGGCGCAAAAGAGAAAACGATGAAGCGCTTTTACAAAGAGGTTTCCGTCGCTCCCGGTGAAGGTGGCTTCCATATCCTGCTGGATGGCCGCGGTGTGAAGACGCCCGCCGGCAAGCCGCTGGCGCTGCCGACGCAAAAACTGGCCGATGCTGTCGCCGCCGAATGGCGCGCGCAGGGCGACGCAGTGGTACCCGCGTCCATGCCCCTGCTGCGGCTGGCCAACACCGCGATCGACGGTATTGCCGCCAACCGGGACCAGACCATTGCCGCCATCTTGCGCCTCGGCCAGAACGATCTCCTCTGCTACCGCGCCGATGCACCGCCGGCCCTGGTCCGGCGCCAATGCGAGGGCTGGGATCGGTGGATCGCCTGGGCAGACCGCGTTCTGGGAGCGAAGCTGAGGGTGGTGGAGGGCCTGATCCATGCCGACCAACCCGTGGAAGCGCAGGCCGCCCTGCACGACGCGGTGGCGCGCCAGGATGATTTCGCCCTGGCGGGACTGCATGTCATCGCTTCCATCACGGGCTCGCTGGTGCTGGGGCTGGCCGTGGCGATGGGCGAACTTTCCGCCGACGATGCCTTTGCCCTGTCGCG
>JBEHXB010000011.1:0-21081 GCA_048498895.1 Pseudomonadota bacterium | reverse complement strand
CGGCCAGCCGGATGGCCCAGATATTCACCAGGAAAAGCGCGGCAGAGGCCCTTGGACCGGCAGCGGGAGCCATGAATGCGGCGATATCGACCACCCCCGCAATGCCGGGTCCCCAGAATATGTCGACGATGCTGGCGTCCTTGATGCGCAGCGAAACCAGCCAGAGCAGGGCCCCGGCGGAAACGGCGAATACAAGGCCCCAGAGCGGCGGCGAGAGAGGCATCAATGGCAGCACAGGCATGTGACAAATTGCGTGGAATCAAACACTTCTTTCGGTCTATCCTAAGCTGTCAGGGTACCGATCAGAGGCAGTTTCCATGACGTTTTCCTACCGGTCCAGCTTCCAGGAGGCTCTGGCAGCCCTGAAGCGCGAGGGACGCTATCGCGTATTTGCCGACATTCTGCGCGAATGCGGCGCCTACCCCAAAGCTGGCCTGTTCACGAACGGCATCACCTATACCGACAGCAGGGGGTGGCCGATCACCGTCTGGTGCTCCAACGACTATCTGAACATGGGCCAGAGCCCCAAAGTGCTGGCGGCCATGCATGAGGCGATCGATGCCGTGGGCGCCGGCTCTGGCGGCACCCGTAACATCTCCGGCAACACCCATTATCATGTAGAACTGGAGCGTGAGCTGGCGGACTTGCACGGCAAGGAATCCGCCTTGCTGTTCACCTCCGGTTTTGTCTCCAACGACGCGACCCTGTCGACCCTGGCCAAGGTACTGCCCGGCCTGATCATTTTCTCGGACGAGCTCAACCATGCCTCGATGATCGAGGGGATTCGCCACGGCGGCACGGCGAAATATGTCTTCCGCCACAACGATATGGCGCACCTGGAAGAGCTGCTGAAGGCGGCCAATCCGGCTGCGCCCAAGCTGATCGCCTTCGAGAGCGTCTATTCGATGGAAGGCGAGTTCTCGCCGACCGAAGCGATCTGCGACCTCGCCAAGAAATATGGCGCGCTGACCTATATCGACGAAGTGCACAGCGTCGGCATGTACGGCCCGCGGGGGGCCGGCGTTGCCGCGCGCGACGGCACCATGGGCCGCATCGACATCGTTGAAGGCACGCTGGCCAAGGCCTTTGGCGTAATGGGCGGCTATATCGCCGCCAGCGCCGAGCTGGTGGACTGCATCCGCTCCTTCGCGCCAGGCTTCATCTTCACCACCTCGATCGCGCCGGTGATTGCCGCGGGCGCGCTGGCCTCGATCCGCCATCTGAAATCCAGCGATGCGGAGCGCGAAGCCCTCGTCGAACGCGCCGCTACCCTGAAGAAGAAGATGGCCGCGGCTGGCCTGCCGCTGATGGAAAGCCACAGCCATATCGTGCCGCTGATGGTGGGCGATGCCGCGTTGTGCAAGCGCGTCTCCGACAGCCTGCTGAATGATCACGGCATCTATGTGCAGCCGATCAATTATCCCACCGTGCCGCGCGGCACCGAACGCCTGCGCTTCACCCCGTCGCCCGCCCATACCGACGCGATGATGGACACGCTGGTCAGCGCGCTGGTGGCGGTGTGGGACGCCCACAAGCTCGCCCGCGCGGCTTGAACACTGACCGCGCCATCTACGTCGAGTTCACCGTCGTGGGAAACACGGTCAAGGCGACAGCCATCGACCCGGCCAGCGGTCTGGAGGCCAGCGTTTTGGGGCCCGCCGCCGCGCCCCGGCCGGTGCTGGCACAGGCGGCATGCCGCAAGCTGGACTATCTGGTCCGAAAGAAGTCTTAGCCCTTGCGCCGCCGCTTTGGCGGAGTGCTGCGCCCCAGGCCGATCTTCTTGGCGAAGTCGCTGCGACGCTTGGCATAATTGGGCGCCACCATCGGGTAGTTGGCGGGCAGATTCCAGCGCTGGCGGTAATCGTCGGGCGAAAGCTTGTAGCGCGAGCGCAGATAGCGCTTGAGCATCTTGAGTTTCTTGCCGTCCTCCAGGCAGACGATGTAGTCGGGCGTCACCGACTTCTTCACCGGCACGGCAGGGGTCCGCGGGAAGGTGCTGGCGGTTTCGCCGTTGCTCATGCCTCCAAGCGTGGCATGGACGTTTCGAATGATCAGCGGCAAGTCGCCCGGGGGAACAGGATTCTTGCTGACATAAGCGGAGACAATCTCCGTCACCATCTTGAGGATCTCGTCATCGCCGTCGTTACGCATCACGCCACTCCCTCCGAAACACCGGCTGCGGCGGTCCGGGTCGCAAGGCCGGAACGCGGCAGGAACCGGGCTTTTGCGGCAGCATCGCGGCGTAAGTTGGGCCGCGGCTTCATTTTTCCCGTCCGGCAACCCGTGGAATCACCGGTTGATGACAGTGGTAATGAATCCCAATTCCCGGGCCTTTTTACAATCCTGTCCCGCGGCGCCAGCAAGATGCTAGATTTGGTGCGGCGAAGACGGTAAATCCGCCACTTCTGCGTGGGGGCGCTAAATCCACCCCCCTTTTCATCTCAAAGAGGCTTGCATGTCGGCCATCGTCAGTACCGAACCGCGGAATTCCGGCTTTTTCACCAAAGACCTGGAGGTATCGGACCCCGAAATCGCGGCCGCCATCCGGGACGAATTGAACCGCCAGCGAGAAAAGATCGAACTGATCGCAAGCGAGAACATCGTCTCAAGGGCGGTGCTGGAGGCGCAGGGGTCCGTCCTGACCAACAAGTATGCCGAAGGCTATCCCGGCAAGCGCTATTACGGCGGCTGCGAGTATGTCGATGTGATCGAAACCCTGGCGATCGAGCGTGCCAAGCAGCTGTTTGGCGCCGGCTTTGCCAATGTCCAGCCCAACTCCGGCAGCCAGATGAATCAGGCCGTCTTCCTGGCGCTCCTGCAGCCCGGCGACACCTTCATGGGCCTGGACCTGGCGGCGGGTGGCCATCTGACCCACGGCTCACCGGTCAACATGAGCGGCAAGTGGTTCAAGCCGGTGTCTTATGGCGTGCGCCGCGACGACCAGCTGCTGGACATGGATGAGATTGCCCGGCTGGCGCGCGAGCACAAGCCCAGGTTGATCATTGCCGGCGGTACCGCCTATAGCCGGTTCTGGGATTTCAAGCGCTTCCGCGAGATTGCCGACGAGGTGGGCGCCTGGCTGATGGTCGACATGGCGCATTTCTCCGGCCTGGTGGCAGGCGGGGTGCACCCCAGCCCGATGCCGCATGCCCATGTCGTGACGTCGACCACCCACAAATCGCTGCGCGGTCCCCGTGGTGGCCTGATCCTGACCAATGACGAGGCGATGGCCAAGAAGATCAACTCGGCCATCTTCCCCGGTCTGCAGGGCGGGCCCCTGATGCATGTCATCGCCGCCAAGGCGGTGGCCTTCGGCGAGGCGCTGCGGCCCGAATTCAAGGTCTATGCGAAGAACGTGGTGGAGAATGCCAGGGCGCTGGCCGCCGAGTTGAAATCGCAGGGCCTGGATATCGTGTCGGGAGGGACAGACAACCATCTGATGCTGGTCGACCTCAGGCCGAAGAGGGTCAACGGCAAGTTCACCGAAAAGGCACTCGACCGCGCCTTCATCACCTGCAACAAGAACGCCATTCCCTTCGACCCGGAAAAACCGTTCGTCACGTCGGGCATCCGGCTGGGCACGCCCGCGGGAACCACCCGCGGCTTCGGCATCGCCGAATTCCGCGAGATCGGCAAGCTGATCGTGGAAGTGATCGACGGCATGGCGGGCAAGAACCACGAGGACGGCGACGCTGAAGTCGAAGCGCGAGTGCGCGACGAGGTCGCCAACCTGTGCAGCCGTTTTCCCATCTATCCATAAACAGAAAGAGGCCAGGATGCGCTGCCCGTTTTGCGGACATGACGATAGCCAGGTGAAGGACAGTCGTCCTTCCGAAGACAATTCCGCCATCCGCCGCCGGCGCCATTGCCCGGAATGTGGTGGCCGCTTCACCACCTTCGAGCGCGTGCAGCTTAGGGAACTCATCGTGGTGAAGAAGAATGGGCGGCGGGAAGCCTTCGACCGGGACAAGCTGGAACGCTCCATAAACCACGCCCTGCGCAAGCGCCCGGTCGAGCGCGAGCGCGTGGACCGGATGGTCACTGGCATCGTCCGGCGCCTGGAATCCATGGGCGAGAACGAGATCCCCGCCAATGTGATCGGCGAGCTGGTGATGCAGGCATTGGCGAGTCTGGACAAGGTGGCCTATGTGCGCTTTGCCTCGGTCTATCGCAACTTCCGCGAGACCCGCGATTTCGAGACGCTGATCGGTGAACTCGAAGGCGACGACAAGTTGGAATGATGATCCCCTCCGGCTTCAATTTTTCTTTCGGCCGCTGCGCGCGCTCATTTTTTGGTCGCTGCGCGGCCTGGGCCGTTGAAGCCATTTTCCCCTTCGCTGGCGCTTCGCGCCCAAGGGGGAGGTGGGATCATGTTCGCTTCGGCAGTTCATGAACATCCTGATTGTCGAATCCCGCTACTTCCCGGCCGTCGCGGATGCGCTGCTCGACCGGGCAACCCTGGCGCTCGAAAAGGGCGGCGCGCGATTTGAGCGCTTCTCACTGCCCGGCGTTCTGGAATTGCCGGCGGCGATTGCAGCGGCAGCGCGCAGCGGACGGACGTTCGAAGGCTATGTCGCGCTGGGCTGTGTGCTGGGCCTTGCCGCCACACCCGACACGCTTTATCGCGAGACGGTGCGCGGATTGGTGACGCTGGGCACCCAGGGAATGGCGATCGGCAATGGCGTGCTCCTGGCGCCCGACGAGGGCGCGGCAATGGCCCTGGCGATGAACCAGGATGCGGGCGGCGATGCGGCGCGTGCCGCCCTGTCCCTGGTGGTTTTGCGCGAAAGACTGGGATTGTTGTCATGACGATTCAGGCTGAGGAACGGCGCTCGGCGCGGTTGGCGGCGGTCCAGGCGCTCTACCAGATGGAAATCTCGGGCGAGGGCGCCGAAGAGGTGGCCGAGCAGTTCATTGCCCATCGTTTCGCGGAGCTGGTCGAGGCGGGCATGCCGGCCCCCGACGAGGCGTTCTTCAGCGCCATCCTGCAGGGCGTGCCCGCGCACCAGGTGGAGATCGACCGCGCCGTTGCCTCGGCCCTTTCGCAGAACTGGAAGCTGGATCGGGTGGATTCCATCCTGCGCGCGATCCTGCGCTGCGGCGTGTTCGAGCTTGTGGCGCGCCGCGATGTGCCCGCCAAGGTTGTGATCGATGAATATGTCGCGGTCGCGGGCGCCTTTTTCGGGGGCGATGAGCCGGGCTTCGTCAATGCCGTGCTTGATTCGCTGGCAAGACGCAAACGCGCGAAAGAATTCGGGCTTCCGGTGCCGGAAGGCGAAATCGAATTCTAGCAGGCTCGTATTCCGACCTAAATTTTTCTTCATTATTTGTCTTTTTGTCGTGAAAACGATCCCACTGGGACACGCAAGCCATTCCCGCGACAGGACTTTCCCAGAATTAATGCTGGCCGGCACGCCATCATGTCATGACTTGGCTGTGTGCAGTGTTGGTGATGCCATGCCGCGGGGCATTGGTGTGACGCCTTTGCTTTGCGCCACAACAACAAGGGGAGGATTTTTCCATGGACATGAAGAAGCGTGATTTCCTGGGCCTGGCGGCCGGGGTAGGCGCCGCCGCGGGACTGGCGGGCGCTGCCCAGGCACAGCCGAGGCGCCAGGTGCCGCCGGAGATGATGGGCGTTCGCACCGCGAGCCCCATTCTGGCGAACAGCAACAAGCAGCCCTCGACGGTGGACTTCAACTACAAGCCGCGTCGCATCAACAAGGCGATCGAACTGTGGGAAGACGGCCAGCCGATCTATTATAACGGCTCGGGCCTCGGCCCGGGCGTGGACCCTTACGCCCAGGGCGTGAAGATGGCGCGCACCTGGTATGACGCCATCAACGTCGAGATGGAGCATGGCGCACTCGACTTCTCGCAGCTGCGCGAATTCATGCGCGGCCTGGTCGATGGCGGTCCCACCCGCAGCGGCCACCGCACACCGGCCGTGTTCGTCGAGACCTGCATCATCGGTCTGGACGAACCCTATATGCGCGCCAACAGCTGGGTGATCCAGCAATTGCTGGATTGCGGCATCCACGGCATCCACATGTGCCACGCCCGCGACACCAAGGCGGTGCAGGTGGCGATGCAGATGGGCTGCCGCTATCCCTTCAAGCGGCCTGGCATCAAGGATCTGCCGATGCGCGGCCTGCGCGGCTCGTCGGCCGGCTATGCCGCCCAGATTTGGGGCGTCAACACCTTCAAGTACAATCATGTCGCCGACCTGTGGCCGCTCAATCCCAAGGGCGAACTGATCTTCGGCGTGAAGATCGAAGACACCTATTGCGACGAGCAGGTCGCGGGCACCATCGCCCTGCCGGGCATGTCGATGGCCGAATGGGGCCCGGGCGACCACAGCTACTGGCTCTATGGTCTTGATGTGATGCCCGAAGACGGCACTCGTCCGCCCAACATCATGGACATGCCGGAGATGGTGAAGGTGCGTCAGACTGTTCTGGACCTGTGCAAGAAGAACAATGTCCGGTTCCTGAACGCCGCCAACACCGATCCCAACTCGTCCGACTTCATCATCAAGCAGATCAAGGACGGCGCCATGGTTCTGGAATGCGGCGAGGACTCCGCCATCATGGGCCGCGAATACACCAAGCGGAAAATGCCCGTTTGAGGATGCCGGGCTGAAAGTACAGCCCGATCAGCAACATGCCTTGAAAGGGCGGCGTCGGATCGGCGCCGCCCTTTTTTGTTTTGCAGGTGCGAGACGAGGGGGCGTTCCACGACGCGAAATGGGCGTTTCGCCTATCGGCTTGCGCGCGCGAGTCTGGGTGTGCAAGGTCACCTCATGCCCGCGCGCGCGGGCATTGCATTTCTTTGACATTTGCGGAGACCCCCATGGATATCAAGAAGCGTGACTTACTGATCGCCGGCGCGGCGCTGGGCGCCGGCCTGGCCGCCAGCGGCGCGAAGGCCCAGCAGCGCGAGCGGCCCGTCAATTCGGGTACACAGCCTTCCAGTGTTGACCGCAACTACAAGCCGCGCCGCCTCAACAAGGTGATCGAGCTGTGGGAAGACAACCAGCCGATCTACTATACCGGCCCCGACATTGGCCCGGGCGTCGATCCGTACGAGCAGGGCAAGAAGATGGCCAAGACCTGGGCCGATGCGATCTGCTACGACATGGAGCACAATCCGCTCGACTTCACCTCGCTCCAGGCCTTCATGCAGGGTATCGCCGATGGCGGTCCCACGGCGAGCGGCCACCGCACGCCCTGCGTCTTCGTCTCCACGCCCATCATCGGCCTGAACGAGGCTTACATGTGGGCCAACAGCTGGGTGTTCAGCCAACTGCTCGATACCGGCATCATGGGTATCCACATCTGCCACGCCCGCGATCCCAAGGCGATCGAGGTTGCGGCCCAGGCTTGCGTGCGCTTCCCGTTCAAGTATCCGGGCGTGCCGCAGCTTGCCCATGAAGGCCTGCGCGGTTCGCCCCAGGTCTTTCCGCCGCGAATCTGGGGCGTGCCGATGGGAAAGTACCTGCATGTCGCCGATACCTGGCCGCTCAATCCGCGTGGCGAACTCATCTTCGGCGTCAAGATCGAGGACGTGCATTGCGACGCCAATGTCGAGCAGACCCTGGCGGTCAAGGGCATCTCGATGGCGGAATGGGGGCCGGGCGACCATGCCTATTCGCTCTATGGCCTGGAAGCCTTCCCGGAAGACGACCGTTCGATGGGCGAACTGGCGGCGCGGCCCGAAATGGTCAAGGTGCGCCAGAGGGTTGTGGACCTGTGCAAGAAGAACGGCCTGCGCTTTCTCAATGCCGCCCGGGCCAATGACAACAGCGTCGACAGCGTCATCCGGCAGATCAAGGACGGCGCCATGGTGCTGGAGTCCGACGAAGAGGCCGCAATCAAGGGGCGCGAGTACACCAAGCGCAAGATGCCGGTCTGACAGAAGCTGTGTCAGAGGGGCAGCCTACCGGGAGCGCGGCGGCTATGGCTGCCGCGCTCTTTGCCTTAATGTCGGGCTATGGACGAGTTCGACATCATCGCGCGCTATTTTGCACCGCTGGCAGGCGAGGGGGCCTTCGGTCTGGCCGACGATGCGGCCGTGCTGCCGCTCTGGGCGGGCCACGACCTGGTCGTCACCACTGATGCCATGGCCGAGGGCACCGATTTTTTCCCCGCCGATCCGCCGGACACGGTGGCGCAAAAGGCGCTGCGGGCGAACCTGTCCGACCTGGCCGCCAAGGGCACGTCCCCCGCCTATTATCTGCTTAACCTCACGCTGCCGCACAATGTGACCCCGGCCTGGCTGAAGGAATTCGCCGCGGGACTGAAGCGCGACCAGGAGATGTTCGGAATTTCGCTGCTGGGCGGCGACACCAATGCCGGGTCGCTTTCCATCGCCGTCACGGCATTCGGATTTGTGCGGGAAGGCCGCATGGTCAAGCGCAGCGGGGCGCGGGTGGGCGATCATGTCTATGTCACCGGCACGATCGGCGATTCAGGCGGCGGTCTTGCAATCCTGCACGGCGAAGGCGCCGGTCTTTCCACGGCCGATCGCGACAGTCTGATCTCGCGCTATCGCGTCCCCGAGCCGCCGGTCAATTTCGGCGCCACCGGTCTTGGCGATGTGGCCCATGCCGGCATCGACATTTCCGACGGCCTGATCGCCGATCTTGGCCATGTCGCCAAAGCCTCACGGGTCGCCATCGTCGTCGATGGCGCGCGCGTTCCGCTCTCGCCGGCGCTGAAAGCCCTGTGGGGCCGCGACGGGTTGGTGCGGGCCGTCACCGCGGGCGATGATTATCAGATCGCCTTCACCGGGCCGCCCGGGCTTTCCGGTCACTTCACGGCAATCGGCCATGTCGAGAAGGGCAGCGGCGTGCACCTGATGGTCGGCGGACGCGAAGTGCCTGTCGAAAAGCCCGGATTCCGGCATTTCGAGAGTTAACCAATACCTAACCCGGATCTGGAAACCTGCGCACCATGAAGCGGGCGGTACTGATCATGCTCCTGATGGCTCTTCCGGCCCTGGCGGCCGAGGAGGGCCATGGCGGCGCCAGCGGCAGTGAAGGCAAGAAGGGCGGGGCTCCGGGCACCAATGTCGAGATGCCTTTCCTGATGGCCCCCGTCACCAACGAAGACGGCAAACTCAGTGGCTATGCCTACATCTCCAGCCGGCTGACTGCTTCGTCCGGAAGCGCGGCCCTGACCGTGCGCGACAAGCTTCCCTTCATCCAGGATGCGTTCGTGCGCGACGTGAACGCGCGGCGGATCACGGGCGCCGATCACCCCGAGGAAGTGGATGTACCGGCGCTGGAGGCCCGTCTTCTGGCTGACGCCCAAAAGGTAATGGGCGCCGGCAAGGTCAAGATCATGACCATCTGCACGCTCCAGATGGCGGCCCTGAAGGCCAAGGGGCCGCCGGCCCGCGCGCCTGCCGAAACGGGCCCAGGCGCCGCTACCGAAAAATCGCGCTGCAGCAATTAACCCCACGGTCATGGCGGTTGCCTGACCGGGGGGCTTTTGGCAATCTTGCGCCGCCCTTGAAGCGGCGCGCCGCACCAGACTCCAGGATGCGGCCCCGGCCATGGGGATCGGTGCGCCGAATCCCCGCCATCCTCGGCCGTGGGACTGGTGACCCGACCCACACATAAGCAGCTTGCTCGGGACTTCCCGGGGTTGGAAAAGGGGAATTGCATGGAACTCTATATTATTCTGGCCTGCGGCGTGCTGGCGCTGCTTTATGGCCTGTGGACCATCCGCTCGGTGCTCAGCCTGCCGGCCGGCAATGAACGGATGCAGGAAATCGCCGCCGCCATCCAGGAAGGCGCGGCCGCCTATCTCAACCGCCAGTACACCACAATTGCCATCGTCGGCGCGGTGATCTTCGTGCTGGCCTGCGTGTTTCTGGGCTGGCAGGTCGGCATCGGCTTCCTGATCGGCGCGACGCTGTCAGGCGCGGCCGGCTATACCGGCATGTATGTCAGCGTGCGCGCCAATGTGCGCACGGCCGAAGCGGCCCGTTCGGGCCTCGCCTCGGGCCTGTCCGTGGCGTTCCGCTCCGGCGCCGTCACCGGCATGCTGGTGGTCGGGCTGGGGCTTCTGGCCGTCGCCGGCTACTACTTCTTTCTCACCACCTGCCTCAAGCTGTCGCTGGAAGATGTGGAACAGAGCCGCATCATCACCGACAGCCTGGTGGGGCTGGGCTTTGGCGCCTCGCTGATCTCCATCTTCGCCCGTCTTGGCGGCGGTATCTTCACCAAGGGCGCCGATGTGGGCGGCGACATGGTGGGCAAGGTTGAAGCCGGCATCCCCGAAGATGATCCGCGCAACCCGGCGACCATCGCCGACAATGTGGGCGACAATGTCGGCGACTGTGCCGGCATGGCGGCCGACCTGTTCGAGACCTTCGCCGTGACCACGGTGGCCACCATGGTTCTGGCCTCGATCTATTTCACCGGCGGCCTGAAGAGCGAGCTGATGCTCTATCCGCTGGCGATTGCGGGCCTTTCCATCGTCACTTCGATCATCGGGACATTCTTCGTCCGCCTCGGATCGAATGGCAACATCATGGGGGCGCTCTACAAGGGTGTGATCGCCACCGTCATCCTGTCGCTGATCGGACTGTGGCCGTTGACCAACGCGATGATCGGTATGACGACGCCGATGAGCATCGGAAATCTCGCCTTCACCGGCCAGACCCTGTTCTGGTGCGGTGTGGTGGGCCTTGCCGTCACCGCGGCGCTGATCGTGATCACCGAATACTATACCGGCACGAATTTCCGCCCGGTGCAGTCGATCGCCAGATCCTCCGTTACCGGCCACGGCACCAACGTCATCCAGGGCCTGGCGGTATCGATGGAATCCACCGCGCTTCCCGCGCTGGTGATCTGTGCCGGTATCATCATTACCTACCTGCTGGCGGGCCTGTTCGGCATCGCCATTGCAGTGTCGACGATGCTGTCGTTGGCGGGCATGGTGGTGGCGCTGGATGCCTTCGGCCCCGTCACCGACAATGCCGGCGGCATTGCCGAGATGAGCGGCCTGGAAGGTGATGTCCGCAAGACCACCGACGCGCTGGACGCGGTGGGCAATACCACCAAGGCGTTGACCAAGGGCTATGCCATCGGTTCGGCCGGTCTTGGCGCCCTGGTGCTGTTCGCCGCCTATACCCAGGACCTCAAGCACTTCGCCGAGCAGGGCGTGGGCTTCTTCGCTGGCATCGACATGCCGTCGTTCAGCCTGGCCGATCCCTGGGTTGTGGTGGGCCTGTTCTTTGGCGGCATGCTGCCCTACCTGTTCGGCGGCATCGCCATGACGGCGGTGGGCCGCGCGGCCGGTTCGGTAGTCGAGGAGGTGCGCAAGCAGTTCCGCGAGATGCCGGGCATCATGCAGGGCACCCAGAAGCCCAACTATGCCCGCGCAGTGGACCTGCTGACCAAGGCCGCGATCAAGGAAATGGTGGTGCCGTCGATGCTGCCGGTCTTTTCCCCCATCGTGCTGTTCTTTTTCGTGACGGCGGTGGCCGGCAAGACTTCCGCCTTCAACGCGCTGGGCGCCATGCTGATGGGCGTGATTGTCACCGGCCTCTTCGTCGCCATATCGATGACCAGTGGCGGGGGCGCCTGGGACAACGCCAAGAAGTTCATCGAGGACGGCAATTACGGCGGCAAGGGCAGCGACGCCCACAAGGCCGCGGTGACGGGTGATACGGTCGGCGATCCCTACAAGGACACCGCCGGTCCGGCCGTCAATCCGATGATCAAGATCACCAACATCGTCGCCCTTCTGCTTCTGGCGACGCTGGCCCATCTGGGCTGATCGACGCCGTCAATGCAAAAAGCCCGGTGGAAACACCGGGCTTTTTTATTTGGCAGGACGTAGGCTGGGACTCGCGCGCCGACGGGCGAGGTGAACTTTTTACGGAATCGGCCCGCCGCCGTTGCCCGGATTGACCTGCTGGATCGGCGTGGCCTGCGTGCCGGGCGTGGCGTTCAGCAGCTGCTGCAGGAATGTCAGCTCGCGGCCGCGCGCCGGCGTCTCGCGTGATTCGAACGCGATCACATGCCCGTCCTTCAGTGAAAAGTGGCGCATGCGCGTCACACGATTGTCCTTGTCGAAATAAACCGCCAGGATCTGCCGGCGCAGAACGGTCGGGGTGAAGAAGGCGACCTGCTTTTCGGTGGCCGAGATGTAGTACCAGGTGTCGCCGCCAAAGGTTGCAGTGGTGGACGGATAGCCCAGCCGCTCCTCAACCGTGGTTTGTGTGTCGGTTCCCGGCTTGATCGTGGCTTCGGTGGCGGCATCGGCCAGATAACCGCGCTGGCTGACCACGGGGGTGCAGGCGAACAGCAGGGCGGCGGTGGCCAGGCCGGCGGCCATAAGGGCAAGTTTGGACATTTTCATCACTTCGATCTTGACGTCCCCACTCCGGCTGGTGTGCTAACCTCCGGCGGAACGCAAGGCAAGGCCTGCGCTTCCAGGGAACCCTTTGAATGTTGAATTTGCTCAGGAAATCGGTCGCGCGCAAGCGGGAAGGAGCCCGGCTCTACCGGGGGCTGGTGGCGCGCGCCCGCGATCCGGCGTTTTTCCGGGAATTCGGCGTTGCCGACAGCATCGACGGGCGGTTCGACGTGGTGGTGCTGCATGCCTGGCTGGCGCTTTCGGCGTTAAAGACGTTGGGGGAGGGGGAAATCGCCCAGGGCCTGACCGACGCCATCTTCGTCGGCTTTGACGAGGCCATGCGCGAACAGGGGGCGGGCGATATGGGCCTGTCACGCAAGATGAAGGCCTTTGCGGACGCTTTTTTCGGCCGTGTCGCGGCTTATGAATCCGCGGCGGACGCCGACGCGCTGGCAGCCGCGCTGGCGCGCAATCTCTATCGCGGCGCGAAGGTGGATGGGCCCAGCCGGTCGCTGGCGGCCTATGCGCTTGGTGCGCGCATCCGGCTGGTAGCGTCTCTCCCCGCAGAGCTCGATTTCGGGCCGTTGCCGACTATATCGGTGCCATGAACGAGCCACTGACGCATTTCTACAATCTCGGCCGATTGGGCAAGGCCGGCGACACGGTGAAATTCACCGCCGACGCCGGCCAGTGCGCCGCCATCGCGGCATGGTCCGGCGTGCTGTCCCTGGAGACGTTCGCCGTGACGGTGGATATCAGCAAGCTCGGTCCCACCCGATTCCGGCTGGCGTACCAGCTGACCGCGCAGGTCATCCAGGCCTGTGTGGTTACGCTCGAACCGGTCCAGGCCGCGGTGGCGCGCGATTTCAGCCGGGAGTTGCATTTCGTCGGTCACACCCGTGGCCCGGCGGCCAGTGCCGAATCGGGGGCGGATATGGTTCTGGACGCCGGCGCCGAGGACGAGCCCGAGGACATCGAGAGCCTGCATTACGACCTGGCCGCTCCGGCGCTGGAGGAATATTCCCTTGCCCTGGATCCTTATCCCCGCAGCCCCGGGGCGGAATTTTCCGTCGGACCTGAGCCGTCGCAAGAGGCGGAAAGCCCATTTGCGGTGCTGAAAGGCCTCAAGGGACAGGCCTGAAGCCGCGAACAGGCGCCCGGTGGCCAAAAAGGGGCTTTTGGCTTGAAACAGGGCGGACTTTCCTGCTACCCACGCCCCCTGTTTTGCCCGCCGGAAAGCCCCGGCAGGGGCCTGAAGGAGTTTTCCCGCCATGGCGGTCCCAAAAAGAAAAACCTCGCCGTCGCGCCGCAACATGCGCCGGTCGCACCACGCCCTGACCGCTGCCGCCCATGGGGACTGCCCCAATTGCGGTGAGCCCAAGCGTCCACATCACGTCTGCGGCGCCTGCGGCCATTACGCGGACCGTGAGGTCGTGAAGGCCAAGAGCTGACACCTTTCCCCGAAAGGTGGCTGTGGCTCGCACCCTGACAGTCTCGGTAGATGCGATGGGCGGCGATGCGGGCCCGGGCGCCGTCGTGAGCGCGCTGCTGCGTTCCGCGCTGCGCCATCCTGACGTGCATTTCCTGCTGCATGGCGACGAGGCGCAGCTCAATGCGCTTCTGGCCCGCCACTCCAGGCTGAAGGACAGGGTCAAAGTGCATCATGCGCCGGGCCGCGTCGCCATGGAGGACAAACCCAGCCATGTACTGCGCCGCGGTCGCGATACCTCTATGTGGCATTGCATTCGCAGCGTGAAGACGGGTGAGGCCGATGTCGCCGTCAGCGCCGGCAATACCGGCGCGCTGATGGCGGTCTCCATGTTCAACCTGGGAATCATCGAAGGTGTCTCCCGTCCTGCGATCGCATCGATCTGGCCCACGCTGAAGGGCCAGACCGTGGTGCTGGACTGCGGCGCCAACGTCACCGCTACCGACGAGCAGCTGGTGGATTTCGCGGTGATGGGCGAGGCGTTTGCCCATGCCATCCTGGGGCTGGAGCGCCCGCGCGTGGGCCTGCTCAATGTCGGATCCGAGGAGCAGAAGGGCAATGACGCGGTCAAGGGCGCGGCCGCCATCCTGCGCGGCTCCAGCCTTCCCATTGCCTTTCACGGTTTCATCGAAGGCGATGACATCACCAAGGGCACCGTCGACGTGGTGGTGACCGACGGTTTCACCGGCAATATCGCGCTCAAGACGGCAGAGGGCACCGCCAAGCTGATCGCGCAATTCATGCGCCAGTCGCTGAAGCGCTCGCTGCTTGGCCGGCTGGGTGCAATGATAGCCTCGGGCGCGCTGAACACGCTGCGCCGCAAGCTGGATCCGCGTGCCTCCAATGGCGGCATATTCCTGGGCCTGAACGGCGTGGTGGTCAAAAGTCATGGCGGGACCGATGCAGTCGGCTTCGCCAGCGCGCTGGACATGGCCATCGACATGGCCAGGGCCGATATCAATGCCCGCATCACCACCGACCGCCGCTCCATAGCGGCGAAAGCGGCCGGGGAAAGGGCGGCCGAACTGTGATTCGCGCGCGCATCATCGGTTGCGGGGCCTGTCTGCCTGACAACATCGTCACCAATGACGATTTGGCCAAGATAGTGGATACGTCCGACGAATGGATTCGCGAACGTACCGGAATCCGGCAGCGCCACATCGCATCGCCAGGCGAGAACACGTCCGATCTGGCGCTGGGTGCGGCGCGCGCGGCGCTGACCGACGCCGGCATCGATGCCGGCGAGCTGGACATGATCATCTGCGCCACCACGACGCCCGATGAGAGCTTTCCCGCAACCGCCACGATCGTGCAGTCGCGCCTCGGCATGAGCCACGGTGCGGCGTTCGATGTCCAGGCCGTCTGCTCGGGTTTCATTTATGGCCTGGCGGTGGCCGACAGCATGATCCGCACCGGTGCGGCGCGAACCATCCTTCTGATCGGGGCCGAGACGATGTCCCGACTGCTGGATTGGACCGACCGCACCACCTGTGTGCTGTTCGGCGATGGGGCGGGCGCGGTGGTGCTGCAGGCCCATGACGGGCTGGGAGACAATTCCGACCAGGGCCTGTTGAATACCAGGCTGTTCTCGGACGGACGGCTGCACGACATGCTCTATACCGACGGCGGCGTCTCCTCGACCCAGACCGCGGGCAAGCTGAAGATGCACGGCAAGGAAGTCTTCCGGCACGCCGTCACCAACATCGCCGCCGCCATCCAGGCGTCGCTGGATGCCGCGGGCCTGACCGTGGCGGACATCGACTGGTTCGTGCCCCACCAGGCCAACCAGCGTATTCTGGACGGAACGGCCAGGAAGCTGGGGATCGACACCGGCCGGGTGATCTCGACCGTGGCCCTGCATGGCAACACCTCGGCCGCCTCGGTGCCCCTGGCCCTCTGTGTCGCTGTGCGGGACGGCCGGATCAAGCGGGGGGACCTTGTCCTTCTGGAGGCCATGGGCGGGGGCTTTACCTGGGGCGCCGCCCTTCTGCGCTGGTGAGAACGGGGGCCGGCGGCGGCCTCCGTTGGCGGTTACTTAAAGGTGCCCCGCTATCCTCTTGATCTTGACGGGAAATCCCGGCCTGGGTTACCGTTTGCCGATAATCCAGAGAGTCGCCAACATGACCACCGGTACCCTCACCAGAGCCGATCTTACCGAAGCGGTCTTTCAGGCTGTCGGCCTGTCGCGTACCGACTCGGCACAGATGGTCGAAGACATGCTCGAAGAAGTCTGCGGCGCGCTGTCGCGCGGCGAGACCGTGAAGCTTTCGTCATTCGGTACCTTTGCGGTGCGGCAGAAATCGCAGCGCATGGGCCGCAATCCCAAGACCGGTGATGAAGTGCCGATCGCGCCGCGCCGCGTCTTGGTGTTTCGCCCAAGCCATGTGCTGAAGGCGGTGATCAACGGCCAGAAACCGAAGCCGGAAGACGAAGGGAGCGAAGGATAAGTGTCGTCAGCCGCTTTTGCCTATCCGGTCAAGTCGGCGGAAGCATTTCGCACCATCAGCGAAGTGGCCGATGAGCTGGATGTGCCGCAGCATGTGCTGCGCTTCTGGGAAAGCCGGTTCGGGCAGATCCGTCCTGTCAAGCGCGCCGGCGGGCGCCGTTATTACCGGCCGCAGGATGTCGATCTTCTCAAGGGCATCCAGGCTCTGTTGTATCGCGAAGGTTTCACCATCAAAGGCGTGCAGAAGGTACTGAAGGATCGCGGCGTGCGCCACGTCGCTGCGCTGGGCCGCGATGGTGCGCCGCCGCCGGCGCAACCCGAGCCGGTGGTGATCGAGAAGATTGTCTATGTGGAAAAGGCGACGGCAAAGAAACGCCCGGCGCATCTGCGGCCCGTGCCTGCCGAGGAAATGATGCTGCCCTTGTTCGATGCGCCTACGGTGGTTCAGGTGCCCGAACCGATGGACGAGCCGGATGGGGTTGCCGTGCTGGATTGTGCCCCCGCTGCGGATTACGAAGATGCCGCCTCTCGGCTGGGTGATGAGGAACGCGCCCGGCTGAAGGAATTGCTCGATGAGCTGACGGGCCTGAAAGTCCGGCTTGTGGCGGCGCGCGGCGGAAGAAAATAACTCCAAATTCGCGGTTGCTGCGGCGGGGGCCGGCCACTATAGTCCGCCGCCTTCTGGTACCCCCTGGGCCCATCCGGCCCATCATTGAATAGTCGGAGCGTGGCGCAGCCTGGTTAGCGCACCAGTCTGGGGGACTGGGGGTCGTGGGTTCAAATCCCGCCGCTCCGACCAATTCGCCGCCTTCGCGCGACTGCGCCGGTATTCCATGCCGGTATTCCATATCAGACGCCCGGATTTGCCGGACGGACAGTCGTCATCTTGATTCCGATCAAAACGGCGTCCGCTCCTTTGCCTGATTTTGGGGGAGTGCGTGTTTAACTTCTTGCCGCGGATGGCGCGCGGGCGCGTGCAACTCTGAAGGCAGCGCAATGAGGCGAATGGATTCCTGGTTTGCCGCCGTCGTTGCCGGGTCGCTGTTGGCCGTGCTCGCCAGCTTCGTCTTCGGCATCGACACGGTGCTGAACACGGTCTCGACGGTTCTTGCCGTCGCTCTGGCCGTCCTACTGGCGGCTGTTACGGCAGCGTTTCTGGCGGCGGTCGGCTGGGTTGTGGTGCGCGATGCGGTCGACGAGATCGTAAGCGACCGCCGGGAGGGGCGCCCCTGGCTGTGGCGCTGCATCGCTCTGGCCGGGATTGCCGGGATGATCCTGGATGGTCTTGTCGGGGCGTGGAATGTTTATCAGAGGCATATCCTGTTCAGCATCGCGGTAGAGGAAATCCCCTTCGCCGGCATTCCCCTGCTGATGACGATCGGCAGCTATCCATTCAAGTGGATCGAAGGGCCGCTGCTGCGATGGCGCAGGTCCAGGCCCAAGCGTTAGTCAGGCGGCGGTTGCGCGACAGGCCCAAGCGCCGGGTCGAGAGGATGCCGTTCCCACATTGCGGTCCTAATGGGCGACGGTCAGCTTTGGCGGCGGAACGCTGCCCGACAGGCTCGCCCGCAATCTGTCGAGTTCCGGCTGGCCCAGCGTTTCCTTGGCAAGCAGATCCTGCGCGCCTTGCTCGAGAATCGCACGGTTTTTTTCCAGGATGCCGAGCGCGGTTCGAAACGCGTTCTCGACGAACGTCTTGATGGCACCATCGATCGCTTCGGCGGTTCTTTCGCCATAGGTCTTGGGCCGCCAGGTCGGCACCTGACCAAGCAGGAAGCTGCCACGTTCCGGCTCGTAAGCGACCGGGCCGAGGGATTCATCCATCCCGAAGCGTACCACCATGTCGCGGGCCATCTGGGTCGCGCGCGCCAGATCGTCGGCCGCCCCGGTCGAGACGTCGCCATAGACCAGGCTTTCGGCGGCGCGTCCACCCAGGAGCACGGCAAGCCGGTTCTGCAACTCCTGCTGGCTGATCACATAACGGTCTTCGGTCGGCCGCTGCAGGGTGTAGCCGAGCGCGCCGATGCCGCGCGGAATGATTGACACTTTATGGACCGGATCGGTGCCGGGCAGGGACATGGCGACCAGCGTGTGACCCATTTCATGGTGTGCGACGCGGTTGCGCTCGGCCGGGCTCAGAATGCGGCTTTTCTTTTCCAGGCCGGCCACGATCCGCTCGATGGCCTGGGTGAAATCGTCCAGCGTGGTGGCGTCGGCTTTGCGCCGGGTCGCGACAAGGGCCGCCTCGTTGACGAGGTTCGCCAGATCCGCGCCCGTGAATCCCGGTGTCATGCCGGCAACCGCGCCCAGGTCCAGCTCCGGCGCGGCATGGATCTTCTTGATATGCACGTGAAGGATTTCCAGCCGCCCGCGCCGATCGGGCCGATCCACCAGGACCTGGCGATCGAAACGTCCGGCGCGCAACAAAGCCGGATCGAGAATCTCCGGCCGGTTCGTCGCCGCCAGCACGATGATGCCGACGCTTGGGTCGAACCCGTCCATCTCGGCTAGAAGCTGGTTCAGCGTCTGCTCCTTTTCATCGTGTCCGCCAGCGGGTGTGTCGATGCCCCGGGCCCGGCCCAGCGCATCAAGCTCGTCGATGAATATGATCGCCGGCGCCAGCTTGCGGGCCTGCTCGAACAGGTCGCGCACCCGCGCGGCGCCGACGCCCACGAACATTTCGACGAACTCCGATCCGGTTATCGACAGGAACGGAACATTGGCTTCACCTGCAACCGCCCGGGCCAGTAGCGTCTTGCCCGTGCCGGGCGGGCCGACAAGGAGAACGCCCTTGGGAATGCGCGCGCCCAGCCGCCCATAGAATTCCGGATTCTTCAGGAATCCCACCACTTCGGAAAGTTCCTGCTTCGCTTCGTCGACGCCGGCGACATCCGTAAAGCTCACCTTGACGTGGGTCTCCGCATAGATCTTTGCCCGGCTGCGGCCCACCGTCATCAGGCCACCGCCCATGCCGGTTGCCATCGGGCGCAGCAGGAACATCCAGAACAACAGCATGACCCCCATGGGCAAAACCCAGGACAGGATACTTGCAAGCATTCCGGGCGCGGGCTCGCCAGAGAACTTGATGTGATGGGCCTCCAATTCCCGGGCGATCTCGGGATCCACGCGGATCGTGTTGAAAGGTTTGGGCTGCGCTTTCGGGTCAGGTTTGTACTGTCCGCTGATTGTGTTGGGTCCCACCAGAACCTCATCCGTCACAAGTCCCTTGTCCAGCCATTCGCGGAACTGGCTGTAGGGCACCGTTTCGCGTGAGCCCACGCTTGTCCAGATCTGCTGGAACAGCAGAAGCGCCACCACGATCCCTCCTACAAAGAGAAGATCGGGCTTGAATGGATGTTGCTGTTCCGGTTTCTTCTTCTGGTCCGCCATGTGCCGCGCAGCTGGAACAGTCTTTTCTATGGCCGCGGCGGCGCGCGGCGGCATTGACCTGCCTCAATTCGCCCTGGCGGCCGGTGACGGACCTGCTGCCAGTGCTTCGGCGGTCCTTTCGTCCTCTGCGGGCCTTTGCGCTCTGATGACCGCCTGCTCGTTGGCGGCAGCATGGACAGTGTGATCGCCTGCCGAAATCAGCATCAGACGGCGGCGCACGACGACAATGACAGTGGTGGCGAGCGCCGCACAGACCAGGAGGAAGATCGCGGCTTTGATGGGCGACAAGTACAAAAGGAATTTGGCTTCTCTGGCCACATCGCGCAAATCGGCGAACATTGTCGCCAGTTCGACATTGGCCAGAAACGCGACACCGTAGAAAAGCTGGGGGCTTCGTCTCTCCAGGGCGAGGACCGGTGATTTTACCCAGCGCGTGAAAAAGGCGCTGTCGGCGAGCTGCTTGAAAACAAGTGCGGCGCCAATCCCGATCAGCGCGCCAAAAAAGACGTCGGAAGGATAGTGGATGCCCAGATAGACGCGTGGCATGCAGATCCAGAACGCGGAGTAGAGCAGCAGAATCCAGCCCAGTCCCCGCCAGAGCAGCCACACGCCAAAGGCCAGGGCAAAATAAAGCGCTGCGTGGTCGCTTGGGAACGAGCTCCAATGCTCGAAATCCGAAACAATCGGAATGGAAGATGCGTGGTATCCGATCCCCGCATACATCGGGCGCACGCGGAACGGAAGAAAATTGGCCAGAACGCGCGCAAACAGGGTTGCCGCTCCGCCGCCGATCAAGGCGGCGAGAAGATGGCCCCGCTGCCGGGACCGCCGCCAATCATTGCCTTCGAACCAGAGCCACAGATACGCGCCGACAACCACGCTGCCGTTCAGGATCCAGAGATTTTCTTCGATCTGGACCAGGTGATCGAGAAACCAGTGCCCGCACCAGGAATTCACAAGATGGAATAGATAGGCGTCCAATACCTGAAATGCGTGAAATGGTGACGTCGTCTCCAAGCCGTTCCCCCGCACGTTTCCAGCAGTGAAACATTCGTCACCATCGACCGGCGGGCCAATACCCAAGATAGCGTAGCGGCCCCGTCATGAAGGGAATTAATCTATGTCATCGCGGTTGCGTAACGGGCGCGGCAGGGACGCCCCCCCTGTGCGGATGCCCCACGATTCCTGGAAATCCATGGTTACCGGGCAGTCTTCAGGTATCGGCTGGCGAAATCGATGAAATACGGCCAATTGGGCGCGGGCGTGTGGCCATAGGCGTGCTGACGGTACGCGATCCTGCCGCTGTCTATAAGATCGCCCATGGCCGGGAAGACCGTTGTGCCCAAGCCCTGCACGCCCAGAACGCGCCAGGCCGGACTTGC
>JBEHXB010000010.1:0-22243 GCA_048498895.1 Pseudomonadota bacterium | reverse complement strand
GCCGAAGGACGGCGAAAATTACGTCGACGGTACCTTTGGCGGCGGCGGATATTCCCGCGCCATCCTGGAAGCCGCCGATTGCCGCGTGCTGGGTATCGACCGCGATCCCGATGCCGTCGCGCGCGGGCGCAGGTTGGCCGACGCCTTTGGCGGCCGCCTCACCCTGGTGCAGGGCGAATTCTCGCGCATGGACGAGTTCGCCGAAGCGACGGACGGCATCGTGCTGGACCTGGGCGTGTCCTCCTTCCAGTTCGACGAACCGGCGCGCGGCTTCTCCTTCCGCGAGGATGGGCCGCTCGACATGCGCATGAGCCGTTCGGGCGTCAGCGCCGCCGACGTGGTCAATGGCGCCGACGAGCGCACGCTGGCCAAGATCATCGCCCGCTATGGCGAGGAGAAGAACGCCCGCCGCATCGCCCGCGCCATCATCGCCGCGCGGCCGGTTAGCGGCACGGCTCAACTGGCGAAGATCGTCTCCGACGCCCAGGGACCCGCCGCCCTGCGCCATGCCATCCATCCCGCTACCCGCACCTTCCAGGCCCTGCGCATCCATGTGAATGACGAACTGGGCGAACTGGAACGCGGGCTGGAAGCGGCGCTGACGATACTGAAGGCGCATGGCCGGCTGGTGGTGGTCTCGTTCCACAGCCTGGAAGACCGCATCGTCAAGCGGTTTCTGACCCGGCGCAGCACGCAGGCGCCGCGCGCCAGCCGTCACGCCCCGCCCGCAGCGGCGGCGCATCCCCTTTTCGAACTGATGACGTCCCTCACGCCCTCCGAAGCGGAGGTCGCGGCCAATCCCCGCGCCCGTTCCGCCAGGCTGCGCGCGGGCGTCAGGTTGGCAGCCTAGGAGGCAATCATGATCCGGGTGATGAACTTCTTCTGCGTGGCGCTGATGGGCCTTGCCATCCTGGCGCTCTACCATGTGTCCGAGCGGACCCGGGTGGCGCGGCTGGAATTGGCCAAGGTCAACCACGAGATCTCGCGCCAGCATTCCGATATCGCGGTGCTGGAAACCGAATGGCAGCATGTCGCCGCCCCGTCGCGCGTCCAGCGGCTGGCCGAATCGCGGCTGGGCATGAGCGACAACGCCTCGGCGCAGCTGTCCTCCTTCGACCTTCTGCCCCGCCGCGGTGATGAGGCGCCGCTGAACAACACCCCGCTGCGCAACGCCAACGCCGTGCTGCCGACCAGTCCAGCCCGCACCATCGCCGTTTCCGCTCCGGTCGCCTCTTCTCCGGACTCTGGCATGTGAGGCGATGCGCGAGGCCCCAACTCTCTATCAGCGCCGTATCGTCATTGGAGCAGGACTCTGTGTCATCGCTTTCGCGCTGGTGGGACTGCGGCTGGTCCATGTCTCGCTGCTGAAAGGCTGGGATGGGGGGCGCGCCAATGCCCCCATCGTGGCGCGCGCCGACCTGACCGACCGCAACGGGGAGTTGCTGGCTCGCGACATCCCGGTGAAGGACCTTTATGCCCGGCCGCAATATTTCTCCGACAAGGCCGAAGCCGCCGAAGGCCTGGCCGAGGCCACGGGCGGCAATGCCGGGCGACTGCTCAAGGCGTTCGAAAACGCCAAACATCCTTATGTGCTGATCGCCCGCCGCATCACGCCCGACAGCGAAGCGCAAGTGATGCATCTGGGATTGCCGGGACTGGAGTTCGAGCCCAGCGCCATGCGCTATTACCCCGACGGGCGCACCGCCGCCCAGGTGACGGGCATCACCGACCTGGACAATAACGGCATCTCGGGCCTGGAACTGGGGCTTCAGCCGGAGATCCGCGCCGCCGCAAAGGCGCATGGCCGCGGCCAGGTCGCCACTTCGATCGACATGCGGGTGCAGTACATTCTGCAGCATGAGGTGGCCGAGGCGCGCAAGAAGTTCAGCGCCAGGGCGGCCGGCGGCATCGTCATGGACGTCAATACCGGCGAGGTCCTGGCCATGGTCTCGCTGCCCGACTTCGATCCCAACCGGCGCGACCTGGACCGGGGTGACTCCCGCCGCAACATCATGGCCCAGGACGTTTACGAGCTTGGCTCGGTCTTCAAGATCTTCACGTTCACCATGGCGCTGGAAGACCATACCCTGAAAAGCCTGGACGAGGTCTTCCCCATCGGCCAGGGCTTCAAGATCGGCAGGCACACCATCCATGAGGCCGAACACATGCCGGCCACGCTGGCGGCGCGCGATATCCTGGCCCAGTCCTCCAACATCGGCACCAGCCAGATCGCGCTGCGCTCGGGCGGCGCGCGCGAACGGGAGTTCCTTGGCCATCTGGGCCTGTTCCAGCCGATCAAGACCGAATTGCCGGAAACGGCACGTCCTCTCTATCCGTCCGTCTGGGGCGATATCCAGACCGCGAACGTCGCCTTCGGCCAGGGCGTGGCGGTGTCGCCGCTGAGTTTCGTCGCCGCCGCCGCCGGCGTGGTCAATGGCGGGCGGCGCATCACGCCGACCTTCCTGAAGCAGGAAAGCCATGACCGCCGCGGCGAGCAGCTCATCAGCCTGGATACCAGCCTCAAGATGCGCGACCTGCTGCGCTATGTCGTCACGAACGGTTCGGGCAAGAAGGCCGACGTCGATGGCTATGACGTGGGCGGCAAGACCGGCTCGGCCCAGGTGGCGGGCCCCAATGGCCGCTATATTCCGCACGCCCTGCGCACCTCCTTCTATGCGGTGTTCCCGGTACACAACCCGCGTTACCTGGTCTTTGTTCTTCTGGATCAGCCGCACGGCACCAAGGAAACCGGCGGCTTCGCGCTGGCCGGCTGGACCGCCGCGCCCATCGCCGGGCGGGTGATCCAGCGCATCGCCCCGCTTCTGGGCGTGCCCAACAACGCCCCGCCCACGCGGCTTGCCCGCGAGTCACCGCTATGACGCCACAATCGGATTCGATAATGGCGGACAAGAAGGCGGGAAGTGACGCCACATTGGGTGATATGGACTTCAGCGGCCTCACCAGCGACAGCCGCAAGGTGAGGCCGGGCTATCTTTTCGCGGCACTGACCGGCAGCAAGACCGATGGCGCGCGCTTTATCCGCGATGCGGTGGCGCGCGGCGCCACCGCCGTGCTGGGCGTTCCGTCGCTGGCCGGCGAAGTGGCGCAGACGGGCGCACGCTTCATTGCCGACGAAAACCCGCGCGCGCGCCTGGCGCGGATGGCGGCGGCCTTCTTTCGCGCCCAGCCCGCGACCATTGCCGCCGTCACCGGCACCAAGGGCAAATCCTCCATCGTCGCCTTCCTGCGCGAGATCTGGACCGCGCTCGGCCATCCCGCCGCCAGCCTGGGCACGGTGGGCGTGGTGGGGCCGAAGGGTGCCGTCGCCCTCTCGCACACAACACCCGATCCGGTTGAAATCCACGCGCTGCTGGCCGAGCTGGCGGGCCAGGGCGTGGACCATCTGGCGATCGAGGCATCCAGCCATGGACTGGACCAGCACCGGCTGGATGGGGCGAGAATCAGGGCGGTGGCCTTCACCAACATCACCCGCGACCACATGGATTATCATCCCACCTTCGACGCCTATCTGGCGGCCAAGCTGCGCCTGTTTTCGCAAGTGGCCCAGGACGGCGCGGTGGCGGTGGTCAATGCCGATGCCGCCCATGCCGAGCGCTTTCTCTCCGCCGCCCGCGCGCGCGGCCTCAAGCTGATGACGGTCGGCGAGCAGGGCGAAGACCTGAAACTGGTCGCCCGCGAAAGCCTGGGGGACAGCCAGCGCCTGTCCATCGTCCATGCCGGGCACACTTATACCGTGATGCTGCCGCTTGCCGGGGCCTTCCAGGCAGCGAATGCGCTGGTCGCCGCCGCGCTGGCGATCGGGCTTGGTGACGGTCCCGCAAAAGTCATCGCCGCGCTGGCGGCGCTGAAAGGCGCGCCGGGCCGCATGGAGAAGGTGGCTTTTGCAGCCTCGGGCGCGCCCATCTATGTCGATTATGCCCACACGCCCGATAGTCTGGAAAAGGTGCTGGAGGCGCTGCGCCCCCACACCGCGGGAAAACTGCATGTGGTGTTCGGCTGCGGCGGCGACCGCGACAGGGGCAAGCGCCCGCTGATGGGCGCCATCGCCGCCCGCCTGGCTGACGCGGTCATCGTCACGGACGACAATCCCCGCAGCGAGGACCCCGCTGCCATCCGCGCCGAGATCCTGGCAGGAGCGCGGGGCGCGCGCGAGATCGGCGACCGCGCCGGGGCCATCCGCGCCGGCGTCGCGGACCTGGGGCAAGGCGATGTGCTGGTGATCGCCGGCAAGGGCCATGAGACCGGCCAATATATAAAAGGTGTCACCCATCCCTTCAGCGACCGCGAGCAGGCCGTTGCCGCCGCTATCGACCTGGGAGGGCGCGCCGCATGAGCCTTTGGACCAGCAGCGAAGCCGAAGCCGCGACCCTTGGCAGCGCAAGCGCGCCTTTTGCCGTGGATGGCGTGTCCATCGACACCCGCACCTTGAAGCCGGGCGACCTGTTTGTGGCGCTGGTCGGCGGCAACCGGAACGGGCATGCCTTTGTGAAGGCGGCGTTCGAAGCCAGGGCGGCCGCCGCGCTGGTGACCCATCGTCCGGAAGGCGTAACCGGCCCCCTGCTCACCGTGGCCCATACCCAGCGCGCGCTGGAAGACCTGGCGCGTGCCGCCCGCGCCCGCAGCAATGCCAGGATCATCGCCGTCACCGGCAGCGCCGGAAAGACCACGACCAAGGAAATCCTGGCCAAAGCCTGCAACGCGCTGGGCCGCACCCATGCCAGTGCGGCGTCGCACAACAATCACTGGGGCGTGCCGCTGTCCCTCGCCGGCCTGCCGCGCGACGCCGAATATGGGGTGTTCGAGGTGGGCATGAACCATTTCGGAGAGCTCAGGTCCCTGGTCGGGTTTGTGTGCCCGCATGTGGCCATGGTCACGACCGTGGCGCCCGCGCATCTGGAATTTTTCGGCAATGTCCAATCCATCGCCGATGCAAAGTCGGAAATCTTTGAGGGCCGGGTGCTGGTCGGCTCCCCCCTGGTCCCTGCCGACAGTGAACACGCCGCCCGCCTTGTCGCCCGCGCGCGCCAGGCCCGTGCGGCCCGTATCGTCACCTTCGGCGAGACGGGCGAGGCAAGGCTGCTTTCCATCGCCCCCGACGCCGCGGGCATGCGGGTGAAGGCCGACATACTGGGCACGAAGGTGGACTGCCTGGTGGGAGCGCCGGGCGTCCATATCGCCCAGAATGTGGTGGGCGCGCTGGCGGCCGTGGCGCTGGTGGATGGGGATGTGCTCAATGCAGCCGCCGCGCTCAGGCAATTCGCCGCGCTCAAGGGCCGCGGTGCGCGTTTCGATGCCGGCGGCATCCATGTGATCGATGAAAGCTACAACGCCAACCCCGCCTCGATGGCGGCGGCGCTGGCGCTGCTCGGGCAGGCGCAAGGCAGGAAAATCGCCGTCCTTGGCTCCATGCTCGAGATGGGCGAGGGCGCCGCCGGCCATCACGCCGGGCTGGCCGGACCGGTCGAGGCCAACAAGATCGACCTGGTCTTTGCCTGCGGGCCCGAGATGAAGGCCCTGTGGGACGTATTGCCCCCTGCGCGGCGGGGCGCCTATGGCGAAACCTCGCAGCAACTGCTGCGCGAACTGGAGGATATCCTGCGCCCCGGCGATACCGTTCTGGTGAAGGGCTCCAACGGCGCAAGAATGTCGGTCGTGACGGAGGCATTGCAGGGCCGTTCCGAAAACCACGGAGGCAAGGGGCGCTGATGCTCTATTATCTGTCTCTGCTCACCCACACCGACCAGCTCGCCTTCTTCCGCCTGTTCGGCTATCTCAGCTTCCGCGCCATGGCGGCGGTCGTGACCGCGCTGGTCATCGCCTTCTGGATCAATCCCATGCTGATCCGCTGGCTGAAGCTGAAGCAGGGCAAGGGCCAACCCATCCGCAACGACGGACCGGCGCGCCACATCCTCGAAAAAGCCGGAACGCCCACAATGGGCGGCCTTCTGATCCTGATCCCCTGGATCGGCTCGACCCTGATCTGGGCCAGCCTTTCCAACCGCTATGTCTGGATCGTGCTGATGGTGACGGTGGCGTTCGGCCTGCTGGGCTTCATGGACGACTATTACAAGGTCACCAAGCGCACATCCGACGGGCTGTCGGGCAGGGCACGCCTGGTGGTCGAGTTTGGCGTCGCCATGCTCGCCACCTGGCTGGTCATGCAGATCGAGGCGCCTGGCCTGAAGGGCATGCTGGCGGTGCCCTTCATCAAGACCGCTCTTTTGCCCTTCGGCCTGTTCTTCGTGCTTGTCGGCGGCTGCACCATCGCCGGTGCCGCCAATGCCGTGAATTTCACGGACGGACTGGACGGGTTGGCCATCATGCCGGTGCTGATCGCGGCGGGCGCCTTCACCCTGATCGTCTATCTGGCTGGCAACGAGCGCTTCTCCACCTATCTGCAGATTCCCTATGTCGCCGGATCGGGCGAGCTGGCGGTATTCCTGGCGGCGCTGATCGGCGCGGGGCTGGGCTTTCTCTGGTACAACGCCCCACCCGCCGCGATCTTCATGGGCGATACGGGCTCGCTGCCGCTGGGGGGCGCGCTGGGTGCGGTGGCGGTGGTCGCCAAGCACGAAATCGTGCTGGCTATCGTGGGCGGCCTGTTCGTGCTTGAAACCGTGTCGGTGATCGTTCAGGTGATCTCCTTCAAGCTCACCGGAAAGCGGGTCTTCCGCATGGCGCCCATTCATCATCACTACGAGCAACTCGGCTGGACCGAGCCCACCATCGTGATCCGCTTCTGGATCGTGGCGGTGGTGCTGGCCCTTCTGGGCCTTGCCACCCTCAAGATCCGGTGACGCGATGATCCCGGTCCGCTCCTTCAACCGCAAAACCGTCGCCGTCTTCGGCCTGGCCCGCACCGGGCTGGGAGCGGTCGCCGCGCTTGTGGCCGGCGGAGCGCGCGTACTCGCCTGGGACGATTCCTCGACGGCGCGCGATCTGGGTGGCCAGGCCGGCGCCCGGCCCATGCCCTGGCGCGAATGGCCGTGGGAGGAAATCTCCGCCCTGGTGCTGTCGCCGGGCGTGCCGCTGACCCACCCCAGACCGCATGAAGTGGTGGTCCATGCCGGACAGGCGCATGTGCGCGTGATCGGCGATGTGGAACTCTTCGCCCGCGAGATCCGGCCCGATCCGAACGGCAGGGGCCACGCGCCCGTCATCGCCATCACGGGCACCAACGGCAAGTCCACCACCACGGCACTCGTCGGCCATATCCTGAAGGCCAACGGTTTCGACGCGCAGGTTGGCGGCAATATCGGCAAGTCGGTGCTGGAACTTTCCCCGCCGGCCGCCAGGACCATCTATGTGCTGGAGATGTCCAGCTTCCAGATCGACCTGGCGCCGGGGCTGGTGCCCGATGTGGGTGTTCTGTCCAACATCTCACCCGACCATATCGATCGTCACGGCACGATGGAGAATTATGCCGCCATCAAGGAACGGCTGATGCACAACACCGCCCGCGACGGCCAGGTGGTGATGGGGGTGGACGACGACCATACCGCCGCCATCTTCACCCGCCTGTCGGGCAAGGGCGGTACCTGCGCCACACCCGTTTCCGTGGGCAAGGTGTTGGGGCGGGGCATCTTCGTGGTCGATGGCGTCCTTTACGACGCGCGAGGTGGCCGCGCGGTCAAGGTAATGGACATGGCCGGCGCGCGCCGCCTTCCCGGGACGCACAACTGGCAGAACGCGGCCCTGGCCTATGGCGCGGTCAGGCCCTTCATCGGCGACGTTGAGGCCATCGCGGCGGCGATCGGCGCCTTCCCGGGCCTGGCCCACCGTATGGAAGATGTAGGCAGCCGCGGCAAGGTGCGGTTCATCAACGATTCCAAGGCTACCAACGCCGACGCCGCGGCGCGGGCCCTGGCGGTCTGGCCCGATATTTTCTGGATCGCGGGCGGCAAGCCGAAGGAGGGCGGCATCGAAAGCCTGGCCCCCTTCTTCCCGCGCATCCGCAAGGCCTATCTGATCGGCGAGGCGGCGGCGTCTTTTGCCCGCACCCTGGACGGCAAGGCGCCCTGCGAGATCAGCGGCACGCTGGACGTGGCGCTGGCCCATGCCGCCGCCGACGCCGCGCGCTCGCCGGCACCCGCGCCCGTGGTGCTGCTGTCGCCGGCCTGCGCCTCCTATGACCAGTTCAAGGATTTCGAGCATCGCGGCGATGTCTTCCGCGCCCTGGTGACGGGCCTCTCCGGCACGACCGAGGCCGCCCAATGATCAACCGCGCCGACAAGGGCAGCTTCGTCAACTGGTGGTTCACCGTCGACCGCACGGCCCTGCTGTTGATCCTGGTGCTGGCGGGCATCGGCCAGATGCTGGCCTTCGCCGCCAGCCCCGCGGTCACCGGACGTACCGGCTTTGGCGATTTCCATTATGCCGCGCGCCAGGTGATGTATGCCGTTGCCGCCATGGCCATCCTGGGCGGCAGCTCGCTCTTGTCGCTGCGCCAGGTCAAGATCGTGGCCGCGATCACCTTTGCCTGTGCGCTGATTGCCTCCTTCCTGGTGCTGTTCGTCGGCGCGGACGTGCTGGGCGCGCGCCGCGAGCTGGATCTGGGGCCCCTGGCGCTGCAGCCGTCGGAATTTCTCAAGCCCAGCTTCGCGGTCCTGGCCGCCGCCGTGCTGGCCGACCGCAAGCCCCTCTCCATTCCCAGGCCCCTGGTGACACTTATCCTGCTCGCGCCGGCGCTGGCGATTTTGGTCTGCCAGCCCGATGTGGGCCAGACGGGCCTGTTGCTCTGCCTTTGGGGCGCGATGCTTTTCTTCTGGGGCCTGCCGCTGTCGTGGGTGGGCATCATGGCCGGCGTCACCAGCGCGCTGGGCTTTCTGGCCTACGAAGTCTTTCCCCATGTCCATCATCGCGTTGAACAGTTTCTCAGCGAGGACGGCACCGGCTACCAGGCAGGGCTGGCGCTGAAAGCGTTCGCCCATGGCGGACTGACCGGCGTGGGGCCGGGCGCGGGCACCATCAAGTACCGCATTCCCGACGTGCATTCCGACTTCATCTTCGCGGTGGCGGGTGAGGAGTTCGGCTTTGTCCTTTGCGCCATAATCGCCGCGGCCTTCTGCGCCCTGACCGTCCGGCTGCTGCTGCGTTCGGCCGGCCAGCGCGAGCCTTTCTGCCAGCTGGCCGGCGCGGGCCTGGCGATCGTCACGGCCGTGCAGGCATTCATCAACATGGGTGTGGCAATCTCGCTGCTGCCGGCCAAGGGCATGACCCTGCCATTCATTTCCTATGGCGGCTCCTCGCTTTTCGCGGTGGCGCTGACCATGGGTTTTGCCCTGGCGGTGACACGCCGGCGTCCCAGGATCGGCATGCGGGACGAGCCGCTGTTTTCCGCGCGCATCCATGGAGCGCGCGCATGAACCGGATCGTCGTGCTTTCGGCGGGCGGCACCGGCGGGCACCTGTTCCCGGCCCAGGCGCTGGCAGGCGAGCTGGTGAGGCGCGGCAAGCACATTGTCGTGATGACCGACAGCCGCTTCGCCAACTACGCCACCGCCTTTCCGGGCGCGGAAATCGAGACCGTGCCCTCCTCGCCGCTGAACTCGCCGGTCGCGCCCTTCAGGATTTTTGCCGGCGCCGCGATGGCGCTGGCAAAGCTGTTGCGGCTGAAGCCGGCCGCGGTGGTGGGTTTTGGCGGCTATCCTTCCGTGCCGGTGATGCTGGCCGCCATACTGACCGGCCGCCCCACCGCCATCATCGAGCAGAATGCCGTGGTGGGTCGCGCCAACCGCCTTCTGATGAACAGGGTAAAGCTGGTGGCGGCGGCCTTCCCGATCGCCCGCTTCGCGCCCGCCGATACCTCCAAGATCGTGCTGACCGGCAATCCGCTGCGGCCCGAGGCCGAGGAACTGTGGGGCGCACCCTACAATGTGCCCGAGGCTTCAGGTCCGCTGCGCCTGCTGGTGTTCGGCGGCAGCCAGGGGGCGCGCGCGCTGAGCGAAGTGGTGCCCGCCGCCCTGACCCGGCTGACGCACGACATCAAGATGCGCCTCACCGTGGTGCAGCAGTGCCGGCCCGAGGACATCGAAAAGGTCCGCCAGATCTACGCCAATGCCGAGATCCGCGCCGAGCTTGGGACCTTCTTCGATGATCTGCCCCGCCGCATGGCCGAGACCCATCTGGTAATCGCCCGAGCGGGCGCGGGCACCGTCGCCGAGCTCATGGCCATCGGCCGTCCCGCCATCCTGGTGCCGCTGCCCGGCGCGCTGGACGACAACCAGACGCCCAATGCCGATATCCTGGCGCAGGCGAACGCAGGCTGGCGGGTGGCGCAGCACGATCTCACCCCCGACACGCTGGCCCGGATGCTCCAGTCCGCCTTTGCCGATCCGCTGGGACTGGCGCGCCGTGCGGTTGCCGCCCACAGGCTGGCCGTGCCCCACGCCGCCCGCAATCTGGCCGACGCGGTGGAAAAGATCATGGAGGCGGCGTGACCCCCCCGGCCCATATGAAGATCACCACCCGCGTACCGCTGGACATCGGCGCCATTCATTTCATCGGCATCGGCGGTATCGGCATGAGCGGCATCGCCGAGATCATGCACAATCTGGGCTACAAGGTGCAGGGCAGCGACGCGGCCGAGAACGCCAATGTCAAACGTCTCAAGGGACTGGGCATAACCGTTCATGTCGGCCATGACGCCGCCAACCTCAGGCACGCGCATGCCGTGGTCTACTCCTCGGCGGTCAAGCCCGGCAATGTGGAGTTCGACGCCGCCCGCGCGCTGTCGCTGCCCCTGGTGCGCCGCGCCGAGATGCTGGCCGAGATCATGCGCCTTCGCTCCTGTATCGCCATCGCCGGCACCAACGGCAAGACCACCACCACGACGCTGGTCGCCTCGTTGCTGGATGCCGGCGGCATGGACCCCACCGTCGTCAATGGCGGCATCATCAACGCCTATGGCACCAATGCCCGGCTGGGCGCGGGCGAATGGGTGGTGGTCGAGGCCGACGAAAGCGACGGCACCTTCCTGCGCCTGCCAGCCACGGTGGCCGTGGTCACCAACGCGGACCCCGATCACCTGGACTATTACGGCACCTTCGACGCCATGCGCGACGCCTTCCAGCGCTTTGTGGAGAACGTGCCCTTCTATGGCTTCGCGGTGCTGTGCACCGACCATCCCGAGGTGCAGGCCATGGTGGGCCGCATCACCGACCGGCGCATGATCACCTACGGCTTCAATCCCCAGGCCGATGCGCGCGCCGTCAATGTCAGCTTCAGCCAGGGCGCCTCGCATTTCGACGTCGTCTTCACCGACCGGCGCAACGGCCGGCAGGAGCGCCTCACCGGTCTGTCGCTGCCCATGCCCGGCGAGCACAATGTCCAGAACGCCACCGCCGCCATCGTGGTGGCGCGCCAGCTGGGGGTACCGGACGCCGTCATCAGCAAGGGCCTGGCCGGGTTCAAGGGCGTGGGCCGCCGCTTCACCAAGGTCGGTGAATATAACGGCGCCGCCATCATTGACGACTATGCCCACAATCCCTTCAAGATCGCCGCCGCCATCAAGGCGGCCCGCCAGGCCTATAGCGGCCCCATCGTGGCGGTGGTCCAGCCGCACCGCTACACGCGCCTGCGCGACACCTTCGAGCAGTTCGCCACCTGCCTGAACGATGCCGATGTGGCGGTGATCGCACCGGTTTACGCTGCGGGCGAGGGGCCCATCGAAGGCATCAATCGCGACACCTATGCCGATGCGTTGCGCGCCCACGGCCATCGCAACGTGCTGATCATCAATGGCGAGGACGATTTGGCTGCCACGGTCAAGCCGTTCCTGAAGCCCGGTGCGGCCGTGATCGGCGCCGGCGCCGGCTCCATCACGGGGTGGATGGCGAATTTGCAGAAAAGGCTGGAGGCGCTGTCATGAGCGACTCCGGCGTCTGCTACGCCCTGCCGCCGGTGCGCGGGACTTATATTTATGACGCGCCGCTGCGCGATCTGGTCTGGTTCCGGGTTGGCGGCCCGGCCGAGGTCCTTTTCCGCCCCGCCGATGCCGACGATCTGGCGACCTTCCTTGCGGCCCGCGGCCCCGGCCAATCCGTCTCGGTGATCGGCGTGGGTTCCAACCTCCTGGTGCGCGACGGCGGCATCCCGGGCGTCGTGGTGCGCCTGCCTGCCGTTTTCGGAAAAATCGAGACTTTCGGCACCCGCGTGCGCGCCGGCGCGGCGGCGCTGGATGCCACCGTGGCGCGCGCCGCCGCCGATGCCGGCATCGCCGGGCTGGAATTCCTGCGCGGGGTGCCGGGCACCGTCGGCGGTGCGCTGAAGATGAACGCGGGCTGCTATGGCCGCGAGATCAAGGATATCTTCGTGGAAGCCACCGCGCTGGACGGCGCCGGCAACCAGCTGACCCTGACGGCGGAGGACATGCAGTTCGTCTACCGCAAGGCCCAGGTGCCGGACGACCTGATCTTCCTCGAGGCGGTGTTCGAAGGAACCCCGGACGATCCTGCCGCCATCCGCGCACGGATGGAGGAACTTTCGGCCAACCGCGAGGCCAGCCAGCCCATCCGCGCCAAGACCGGCGGCTCCACTTTCAAGAACCCGCCCGGCCGCAAGGCGTGGGCGCTGGTGGACGAGGCCGGCGCCCGGGGACTGTCGATCGGCGGCGCACAGGTCAGCGAGAAACACACCAATTTCCTGATCAACACCGGCAGCGCCACCGCGGCCGAGCTGGAAGCCCTGGGCGAGGAAGTCCGGCGGCGGGTGCGGGAAAAGTCCGGCGTGGAGCTGGAATGGGAGATCAAGCGCGTGGGGGTGCCCCCCGGCCACGGAGTGGCCGATGCATAACAGAGCGAGCCCGTTCCGCCGCATCGCCGTTCTCATGGGAGGCCGCAGCGCCGAGCGGGAGGTGAGCCTATCCTCCGGCCGTGGCGTGATCGCGGCGCTCGCCCAGGAAGGCTTCGATCCGGTCGCCGTCGATCCCGGCGAAGACCCGATCGCCCAGCTGCGCGAGGTTCGCCCCGATGCGGTGTTCAACGCCCTGCATGGCCGTTTCGGCGAAGACGGCACCGTGCAGGGGATTCTCGAATGGATGCGACTGCCGTATACACATTCGGGTGTGCTTGCTTCGGCCCTGGCCATGCACAAGGAACGGACAAAGGATATCTACCGCGCCGCCGGCCTGCCGGTGGTCAAATCCATCGTGGCCGACCGGCTTGAAGCCGCGCGCGGCCACCTGATGGAACCGCCCTATGTGGTCAAGCCCGTCAATGAAGGCTCCAGCGTGGGCATCTTCATCGTCCGCAAGGGCGACAACCGCCCGCCCGCCGCCCTGGCCGCCAGCGACTGGACCATCTCCAGCGAGATGATGATCG
The DNA here is from genome assembly GCA_048498895.1 of Pseudomonadota bacterium. Taxonomy (GTDB): domain Bacteria; phylum Pseudomonadota; class Alphaproteobacteria; order Micropepsales; family Micropepsaceae; genus Rhizomicrobium. The sequence continues at coordinate 8,904 of JBEHXB010000010.1, read as the reverse complement.
AGGAGTTCGTGCCCGGCCGGGAACTGACGGTGTCGGTGATGGCGGACCGCGCATTGGCTGTCACCGAGATCGTCACCGACCTGGAATTCTATGACTACGAGGCCAAGTACGCTCCGGGCGGCTCGCGCCACATCATTCCCGCGGACGTGCCCGAAAAGATCAGCCGCGACTGCCTGGAGATGGCGGTGACCGCCCATGCTGCGCTGGGCTGTCGCGGCGTCTCGCGTACCGACTTCCGCTACGACGACACGGCCGGCAAGCCGCGTCTGATACTTCTTGAAACCAATACCCAGCCGGGCATGACGCCCACCTCGCTGGTGCCCGAACAGGCCGCCCATGTCGGCATGAGCTATGCCCGGCTCTGCCGCTGGATGGTGGAGGACGCCTCATGCGACCGGTAAAGGTGGAACGCAAGGCGCGCGGCAATCCGCGCACCAATGTCGCCCGCGGCACTGCCCGGGCCGCGCGGCCCTCGGCGCAAAAGGCGGCCGGCCGGCGCGGCGCAGCGGACGAGGGCCTTGTCGACCGCCTGAGGGCCAGACTGGCAGCCATCCTCACCCGGCCCATGCTGATGCTGTCGGCCACGGTTTTCGGGTTGACCCTGATCGCCGCCCTGTTCGCCTCCGGCGTGATCGGGCGCACGATCAATGCGGTGAACGGGGCGATCGACACGGTGGTGGCCGATGCGGGATTCGGCATTTCCGAGATTCACATCGCCGGCAATCGCCGCACGCCTTATCGCCAGATCCTGGCCGTGCTGGGGATGCAGCCGGGGCAGTCCATCTTCAGCGCCGACCTGACAGGCGCCCGCGCACGGCTGGCGCATCTGGACTGGATCGCCTCGGTCGACGTCCACCGCCGCTATCCCGACGCCATCTTCGTCACCCTGGTCGAGAAGCGCCCCTTCGCCCTGTGGCAGACCCCGCCCGACGCGGCCGGCGTCAGCCATATCGCCGTTGTCGAACGCGATGGCGGGCTGATCACGACCCAGGGGGTGGAAAAGTTCCGCCGGCTGCCCAAGCTTCTGGGCGCGGGCGCGCCCGCCGCCGCCGCCGATCTGGTGGATGCCGTCCAGGCGCACCGTGCGGTGGCGGCGCGGACCGTCGCCTATTCCTACCAGTCCGGACGGCGCTGGAACCTGATCCTGGATGACGGCGTCCTGGTCAAGCTGCCCGAAACCGGATGGGGCAAGCAGCTGGACGCGCTGGAGCGGCTGATCATCTACGACGGCATTCTGGAACGCGACGTGTCGGAAATCGATTTGCGCTCGCCCACGCATTACTTCTTCGTGCTCAGGAGCGGGGAGAAGAAGCAGGAAGCGCGGGGCAGGCAGACATGAACCAGACGCTGCGCCTGCGCGTACACAATGAGATACCGGCCTACCGTTCCGGCCTGGTGGCGGCGCTCGACGTGGGCACGTCCAAGATCGTCTGCGTCATCGGCCAGGCCGAGGGCGGCACGCTGAAGGTCCTGGGCAGCGCCCTGCGTGAATCCGGCGGCCTCAAGGCGGGCACCATCACCAGCCTGGAGGAAGCCGAAGGGGCCATCCGCGACTGCGTTGCCGCCGCCGAAAGCATGGCCGACGCGCGCATCCATAACGTGCTGATCGGAGTCAATTGCGGCGAGCCGCTTTCCGTCAACAGCCGTGCCGTGATGACGCTGGATGGCGCCCTGGTGGGCGACCATCACCTGCGGGCGCTTCTGGCCGAAGGACGCGGGCGCTGCCGGCTCGACGGGCGCGAAATCATCCAGTCCGCGCCGACCGCCTATATGGTGGACGAGGCGCGCGGCGTGAAAGATCCCTCCGGCATGTTCTGCCAGCGCATCGGCGTCGCCATGCATGCGGTGGCCGTCAAGCCGTCGCCGCTGGCCAACCTCAAGCTGGCGGTGGAGCGCTGCCACCTGAACGTGGTGGGCTCGCTGTTCGGCGCCTATGCCAGCGGCCTTTCCACCTTGACCGAGGACGAGAAACAGATCGGCGCCATCGTGATCGACATGGGCGGGGGCACGACTTCCGTGGCCGTGTTCCTGGAAGGCCACCTTGTCCACGCCGATGTTGTGCCCCTGGGCGGGTCGATGGTCACCTCCGACATCGCCCGCACCCTGGCTGCGCCCCTGTCGGCGGCCGAGCGCGCCAAGACCCTCTACGGCGCCGCGCTCGGCGAGATGGAAGGCGGAACCGACATGGTCACGCTCGCCCAGATGGGCGAGGAGGGTGAGGATTCGATGCTGCGCGTCCCGCGCTCCATGCTCACCCGCATCATCCAGGCCCGGCTGGAAGAGATTTTCGCCGAGGTCCAGACACGCCTGCGGGCCTCGGGCTTCGATGTGGCGGCGGGCCGCCGCCTTGTCCTGACCGGCGGCGCCTGCCAGCTGGCGGGCACGCGGGAACTGGCCGCCCGCAATCTCGGCAAGCAGGTTCGCATCGGACGGCCCCAGGCTTTTGCAGGGCTCGCCGCCGCCTCGGCGGGACCGGACTATGCCACCGCCATCGGTCTTCTGATGGCCGGCGCGCTCTTGCCGCCCGAGGTCCTGAACCCCGAACTTGAGGCCGAACCGGCATCGGCAAAAGGCCAAAGCTGGTTCAGCCGATTGACCGGACGGTGGCTGTAGTGATTCAAAAGACTAACAAGCGAATCGGTTGGGAAGTTCTGGCGGTGCCGGCCAAGGTGATCAAAACAGTTCGCTGAGGAGAAAATATCATGACGATCAACCTGAAAGCGTCCGAAACGCACGAGCTGCGCCCCCGTATCACGGTCCTTGGCGTGGGCGGTGCCGGCGGCAATGCCGTCAACAACATGATCGAGGCGCAACTGGAAGGCGTCGACTTCGTGGTGGCCAACACCGATGCCCAGGCCCTGGCCCAGTCCCAGGCCACGCGGCGCATCCAGCTCGGCGCCACCACCACCGAGGGCCTGGGCGCGGGCGCCCAGCCGGATGTCGGCCGGGCCGGCGCCGAGGAATCCCTGCCCGAGATCATGGAACAGCTGGCCGGCAGTCATATGGTCTTCATCACCGCCGGCATGGGCGGCGGCACCGGCACCGGCGCGGCCCCGGTCATCGCCAAGGCGGTGCGCGAGGCGGGCATCCTCGCCGTCGGCGTGGTCACCAAGCCCTTCGCCTTCGAAGGTGAAAAGCGCATGCGCGCGGCCGAGCGCGGCATCCAGGAACTGCAGCAGTATGTCCACACCCTGATCATCATTCCCAACCAGAACCTGTTCCGCGTCGCCAACGACCGAACCACCTTCGCCCAGGCCTTCGCCATGGCCGACGAAGTGCTGCATGCCGGCGTGCGCGGGGTCACCGACCTGATCGTCATGCCCGGCCTGATCAACCTGGACTTCGCCGACATCAAGTCCGTCATCAGCGAGATGGGCAAGGCGATGATGGGCACCGGCGAGGCCGAGGGAGAAGACCGCGCCATGAAGGCCGCCGACATGGCCATCTCCAACCCCCTCCTGGACGATGTGACCATGAAGGGCGCCAAGGGCGTGCTCATCAACATCACCGGCGGCCCGGACCTGATGCTGTTCGAGGTCGAGCAGGCCGCCAACCGCATCCGCGCCGAAGTCGATCCCGACGCCAACATCATCTTCGGCAACACCATCCTGGAAGACATGGAAGGCCGTATCCGCGTTTCGGTGGTCGCCACCGGCATCGACGCGGAGCTGACGCGCATGCCCGTGCCGGAGAAGGTCGTCACCCACAACCGCTTCATCAAGGCGGGCATGGCCAAGGAAACGCCCCGCGGCTTTACGCTGGCCACGCAGGCCCAGTCGCAGGCGCCGGCCACTGCAAATCCCGTTGCCGAGCAGATCGACCAGCTTGCCCGGGAGATGGGCATGGGCAACGGCGGTCACGCCGCCGCCCATGCCAACGCCCATGTCGGCGTCGGCCAGCCCTATGTCTCCGGCGAGGAGGAAACGCAGGAAGTGGCAGCGTCGGCCAGGCAAGAGCAGATGCCCGCGCCCCATCCGGTCTCGGCCAAATATGCGGTCAGCGAAACCTATCGTCCGCTGGAACAGCAGCCGCTGGCCCGCCAGGCGCAGGAAAAGGAACAGAAGCGTGGCTGGGGCTTCTTCGGCCGGCGCAAGGCGCCGTCCGACATGCGCGCCGAGCCGATGGCCGAAGCGCCGCGGGCCACGCCGCTGGCCCAGCCGCGTGCCACGGCCCAGACCATGACCCGCCCCGCTCCAGTCGAGCCGGCGCAGGTACAGTCTGGCGCACAGCAGCCGGCCGACGATCTTTTCCCCGATCACAAGCGCGACGAGCAGTTCGAAATACCTGCCTTCCTGCGCCGCCAGGCCAACTGACCCAACGATATAAGGTCGGAAAAAGAGCGACCTGCCGGCCGGGGATATAGGAAAAGAGAGCCCAGGTGATGCTTTTGGCAACACCTGGGCTTTCTCATTCTTTCCCGGATATGGAAGCTGGGCGGCCCATAAGCTTTAGCATTCAGCAGGAAAACGGGCTTATCACTCATGCAGCAGCTTCGCGGGAAGGTCGCGGATCGCTGCCCGTTTGCCGTCATGCGTTGGGCCCGCAGCCGGTTTGAGCAGACCCAGACTGTTTAGCCGGACGGTTGCAAACCGGCCCTTCTCGCTTCCATACCCCACAGGCGTGCCCGCTCGGCGAGATTGTGCTAAACTTGCCGGAAGTCGTTCGCGAAGTTATGGGCGATGTGTTTCCCCAGGATGAAATTCAGCGAGAAGAGAATCTGCAAAAAGCGCGATCTTGGTGCCTAAACGTCCCGGCATCGGTCGGAAAGTGTGTGCATGAGCTACTATTTCGGGAAAACGCTAACCCTCGATTTTGAGGATGCGGTTCGGCGCACAATCGAGGTTCTCAAGACTGAAGGCTTCGGAATCATCACCGACATCGATGTGAAGGACACGCTCAAGAAGAAGATAAACGTCGATTTTAGAAATTACCGCATCCTTGGCGCCTGCAATCCGACCTTGGCGTATGAAGCACTGCAGCTTGACGATAAGGTTGGAACGATGCTGCCCTGCAATGTCGTCGTGCAAGATTTGGGCGGCGGCAACGTGGAAATCGCTGCGATTGATCCTGTCGCCTCTATGCAGGCGATTGAAAACCCTGAGCTCAAGGATGCAGCCGGCAAGGTTCAGGCAAAATTGCGCAAGGTCATCGAAAATCTTTAAGCAAAGACGCGTTTGGGATACCGGGCTTCGCGCCGGATTTTCCTTCTGTTCCAACGATGGGTTTGATCTCAGGATATCTGTTGGGGCTGGGGTGCTGCGATAGCGGAGGTGGGTCGAAAAGCTGCGCGATCTGGAAATGGAATCATCTCAGCCCAGGATTGCGGCCGAGGATTTCCACAGGACAAAGACCGCCACGAAGACAACCACGACCGCGAAGCTTTTGGAGAGCGCGCCACGCTTTTGCGACAGGTGGACAGACAGTTTAACGCCAGCCAGACCTCCCGCGATCCCGCCCAGGACAAATATGGCGGCCACTTTCCAGTCCACCAATCCGGCCAGGGCATAAGTTGCGGCGGTGGTCAGCCCGAAGGCGCCCACCGAGAACAGTGACGAGCCCACGGCATTGATAGTGGCCATGCCGCTGCCCAACATGATCGCCGGCACAATCAGAAAACCGCCGCCGATGCCGAAGAATCCTGACAGGAAGCCAACCACCAGGCCCGTTCCCAGCAGTCGGGCGGCGATGGCAGGATCGATATGAACCAGCGGATCGCCGCCCATGGCGCGGCGGCTGAACATGGCAGCGGCCACCGCCAGCATCACCAGCCCGAACAGGAACAGCAGCTGCTGACCATCGACATGCCGGCCCAGGAACGCGCCCAGCGCCGCCCCCGCAATACCCGCAAGCGCGAACACGATGGCGCAGGGCCATTTCACCGTTCCGGCGCGCGCGTGCGAGATGAGATTGGCGAAGGCGTTGACCGACACGGCCAGCGCGCTTGTGCCGATTGCGACATGGGGATCTTTCACGCCTACGACATAAACCAGCAGCGGTACTGCCAGGATTGAGCCGCCTCCACCCAGAAGTCCCAGGGCGAAACCGACCAAACCGCCCGAACCGAATGAAAGCAGCTCGCCCATCAGGCGGGCGTCCGGTTCCAGGGCATCAGGGCCAAGACCCTGGCCATGCCGCACCAGCCGGAGATGCCGGCAAAGACAAGTCCGGCGCCGACAAAGGCCGACAGGCCCAGGAACAGCGGCGACACAAACCATGCCAGCGACAGGCCTGTGAGAATCAGCAGACCGGCGGCGATCTGAACCTGCCGCTGCAATTCAATCGGCTTGGTGCGGTCAATGCTTGTGGGATAGCCAGCGGCCTTCCAGCCCGAAAGCCCGCCTTGCAGAATATAAGCCTCCGGTACGCCACAGGCGCGCAGGCGGCTCGCATTGTCGGCAGTGCGCATGCCGCTCTGGCAATGGAAGATCAGCGCGGGTCCGTTGGCGCCGCCCAACTCCGACAGAGCGGACACATCCAGCGTTGACAGCGAATGCAGCTTTGCGCCCGGGATCGCTTCACGCGCATGCTCTGCCGGCTCGCGAATATCGACGAGAACGGCCGTGCCGTCCGCCAGGCGGCGCCTGGCTTCGCCAGGGGTAATGATGGGAAGGCTCATGTTCGCTACCTCTTGCAATAGATGTCGTGCAACACGCCCAAAATGCGGGCGGCATCGGCATTGGCGATGCGATAAAATATCGTCTGGCCTTCGCGACGGGTCGCCACCAGGCCCTCCTCGCGCAGTTTGGCCAGGTGCTGGGACAACGCGGACTGGCTGAGGCCGGAGCGCCGCACCAGTTCGCCGGCCATGCGTTCGCCTCCTACCAGATCGCACAGGACCCGAAGCCGCGCTTCATGGGACAGGGCCGCCATCATGGCGGCGGCCTCACCCGCATGCTTGCGCATGGCCTTCAAATCCTCGGCGAAAATATCGCTCATACTCTCCGTCCCTTCGCCCTTGATATATTAGTATGTACTAATATATATTCAAGAGGCGATCAAGGGCAAACCATGAATCCGGCAATTCAAGCGTTTTTCGACGAGCAGACATTCACGGTTACATATCTGGTGAGCGATCCGGCGAGCAGGCGCGCCGTTGTCATCGATCCTGTGCTGGATTTTGACCCGAAGGCCGCGCGCACCGCGACGCGCTCGGCCGACCGGCTGCTCGAGGCGGTCAAAGCCGGCGGCTTGGCTGTGGAATGGATCCTGGAAACGCATGCCCATGCCGATCATCTGTCGGCTGCGGCATACCTGAAAGGTGCCACGGGCGCGAGAGTCGCGATTGGCGAGCATATCCGTGACGTACAGAAGGTCTTTGCGCCGATCTTCGACGCAAAGGATGTGACGGGAGATGGCGCGCCTTTCGATCGGTTGCTGGAGAACGGCGAGACGCTGTTTGTCGGGAGCATGGCGATTGAAGTGATGAATACACCGGGCCATACGCCCGCCTGCGTCAGCTACAAGATCGCGGACAATGTCTTTGTTGGCGACACGCTGTTCATGCCGGATTATGGCACAGCCAGGGCGGACTTCCCCGGCGGCAATGCGCGGACCTTATACCACTCGATAAAACGCATCTTGGCGCTGCCACCGGAGACGCATTTGTGGATGTGCCACGACTACCTTCCGGCCGGACGCACCAATCATGCGTGGCACTCCACCGTCGGCGAAGAGCGGGCGCACAATGTCCATGTTCATGATGGTGTCAGCGAAGAGGCATTTGTGGCAAAGCGCACTGCGCGCGACAAAATGCTTGAGATGCCGGTTCTCATTTTACCATCGGTACAGGTGAACATTCGCGCAGGCCGGATGCCTCCCAATAATGCGAACGGGTTGACTTATCTGAAGCTGCCGGTGAACAGGCTTTGAATAGGCCGGGTGTTGCCAAAAACATCACCTGGCCGGCCTGTTTCTGTATCCCCGGCCTGCCGGCCGCCCTTTTTCGCCCTCGCGTCAGGTCCTGGGAGGTTCCTGGCGCACCACCGGGCCGATGAAAAGGCGGTGGTTGGCAAAGTCGATCGCCAGGGAATTGTCGCGGAACAGCCCGGCGCCCAGGATCGCGGCCGGCCGTTCATCCAGGTTGAAATGGGTGAAGACGTCGCTGTTGGCGACCAGCGCGATCTGGTCGTCCCAGCTGCGCGGGCCCAGCGCTATCTGGAGTTGGGTGATTTTCACCGCCGGCTCGTCGGTTCCCAGCACGTCGCGAACGGCGTTCTGCACGTCCTGCGGCAGGTGGTAGTCCTTCTCATGCACGCCCAGGCGTTCCGCCGCCGGCCAGTTCATCATGGTGATGCCCGCGCCCAGGTCGAACAGCGCCGTGAAACGCGTCTGGCCGAACCAGGCCGTCATGTACCAGAAGTCGATGGGAATATTCCTGAGCGGGCGCGGCGTCAGCGACGTGTCGGCCCAGTCGCGATAGCTTCGCGTTGCCTCGCTGCCGGGCGCCAGCAGTCTCAGGCGCATGGTGCTGCGGTCCAGCACGACGAAATAGCGCGCCAGAACGTCGATTCCCAATATGCCGTCCAGGCCGGATGCTTCGGCCGGACTGGGCGGAAGCACACCCAGGGTCAGGCCGGTGATCTGCTCTCCCGCCACGGACAGCACGGCGGGCTTCACCGGGATCGCCTTGGCGCTTTCGTTGATGCCATAGACGGTAATGTCATCGGGCTGCGACTTGGTCAGGCCCAGCCGCGCGCGCACATGCTCGTAGATCAGCGAGCGGCTGGAAGCGGTGTCGATGACGAAGGTGAAGGGCCCCTGGTCGTCGATCATCACCGCGGTCACGAACCGGCTGCCGTAATCGATGCGATAGGGCTGATCCGCGGGCTGGGTGGCGTGGGCAGGCAGCGCGCCTGACAGCGTGCCGGCCAGTGTGCCTGTCAGCACGGCCACGAATGTAATGAT
>JBEHXB010000009.1:0-22353 GCA_048498895.1 Pseudomonadota bacterium | reverse complement strand
TTTTTCAGCCCGCCGCGCCCTTCCGGCGAGGGCGGGTCAGTGGCCGGCCGGGTGCATCTGCGCCATGCGCTCGCCGGGTAACCCGCCAGTTCCAGTGACAATGCCGTTTTGGGGGGGGGTAACCATGGCCGGACACGAATGCGGTTGTTGTTTATTGAACAGTCGCAATCCGCGCTAATATGGCCGCATGCTTGAGTTTTTGTCCACGGCACGCGGCAAGATCGGTGCTCTCCTGGCCGGCATGGTGGGCGGCGGCGCCGCGGTGCTGCTTTTGGGCACACCGGTTTTTTGGGCGATTGTGGCGCTGGCGCTGGCGGTGCTGCTGGTGGGCGGCCTGGTCACGTTCCAGGAACCCATCAGCCGGGTGCCTGAACAGCATCCAGACGATCCGCTGGACATCCTGCCGCCGCTGACGCGGCTGGTGCTGGACCGCCTGCCCACCCCGGCCATGTTGCTGGACGGGTCCGAGCGGGTCCTGTTCGTCAACCAGTCGATGCGCGAGGTGCTGGGGCCGGGGCTGGAGCGCAAGAAGATCGGCCAGTTCCTGCGCCAGCCCGAAGTGCTGGCGGCGGTTGCCGACGCCAATGCGGCGGGCGCCGGAGCCAATGTCCCGTTGACCCTGGCAGCTCCGGTGGAGCGGCACTTCCAGGTCCATGTCGCGCGCGTTCAGGTCTCGCCCGCCATCACCGCGCTGCTGCTGCATGATGTGACGGTGGTCCGCCGCAGCGAGCAGATGCGCGCGGACTTCGTCGCCAATGCCAGTCACGAATTGCGCACGCCGCTGGCGGCGGTGTCGGGCTTCATCGACACGCTGCGCGGTCATGCCCGCGACGATGCCCAGGCGCGTGAGCAGTTCCTGGACATCATGGCCACCGAGACCGCGCGCATGCGCCGGCTCATCCACGATCTTCTCTCTCTGGCCCGCATCGAGATGAACGAGCACATCCGTCCCGAGGGACGTATCGCCCTGGATGGCGTGGTGCGGCAGGCGGTGCAGGTGCTGGCGCCGCTGGCGCAGCAGGATGGTATCAACGTGTCTGTGGAAGCCCCGCCGCTGCTGCCGGACGTACTGGGCGATCGCGACGAGCTGGTCCAGCTGTTCCAGAACCTTGTCCACAACGCCATCAAATACGGACGGGAAAACGGCAAGGTTACCATCACCCTGGGAACCCGGAACAGCCAGGTCTTCGTCGCCGTCCGCGATGAGGGGGAGGGGATAGACGCCACGGCCATCCCCCGTCTGACGGAACGCTTCTATCGGGTGGACGTGAAGCGCTCGCGCGAGCGGGGCGGCACGGGCCTGGGGCTGGCCATCGTCAAGCACATCGTCAATCGCCACCAGGGACGGCTGGTCATCGAAAGCGCCAAGGGAGAGGGCAGCACCTTTGCCGTTTATCTGCCGGCAGCCCCGGCCCAATTGCCGTCCGGCGAGGTTGCAGCCATGGACGCTCCCATAACATCCGGCGCGCCTGTCACGGAAATGTTATAAAACCGTCGCATAGGAGTGGTGCGAAACGCTTAGCAAAGGTCCGTCCCTGACAGCGGCAACCCCACGAGCGGTCACCCAATGAGCGAACACACGGTCAAGTCCTTCGACGAGCAGCTCGAGGCCCTGTCCACCATGGTTTCCCGGATGGGCGGCCTTGCCGAGGCACAGGTGGCCGCCGCCATCGACGCCATGGCCCGGCGCGACAGCGAGGCGGCCGAACGCGCCGTGGCCGGCGACCTGCGGGTCGACGAGATCCAGCAGGCGATCGAGGCCCGGGCGCTGAAACTTCTGGCCCTGCGCCAGCCGATGGCGGTGGACCTGCGCGAGACGCTGGCCGCGATCAAGATCGCCGCCGAACTGGAGCGCATCGGGGACCTTTCCAAGAACATCGCCAAGCGGGCGATGGTACTCAATCGCGAGCCGCCGATCCGCCTGACCCAGAGCCTGGCGCGCATGGGCCGCCAGGCCCAGGCCCAGCTCAAACAGGTGCTGGATGCCTTTGCGTCCCGCGATGCCGGCCAGGCGGAAGCGGTGTGGGCCCGCGACGGGGAGATCGACGAAATCTACAACAGCCTGTTTCGGGAACTTCTGACCTACATGATGGAAGACCCACGCACCATCGGGCTGTGCACGCACCTTCTGTTTGTCGCCAAGAACATCGAGCGCTGCGGCGACCATTGCACCAACATCGCAGAGGTCGTCTATCACATGGTCAAGGCCGATCATCTGGCCAGCACCCGGCCGAAGGCCGACATCACCAGCGAAACCGCCTATGAGGGCCAAGCATGAGCAAGCCGACCGTCCTTGTTGCCGAGGACGAAAGCGCCCTGGTCACCCTTCTGCGCTACAATCTGGAACGCGAAGGTTATCGCGTGCTGGAGGCGCGCGACGGGGAAGAGGCGCTTCTGGTCGCGGCCGAGGAAAGCCCAGACCTGGTATTGCTCGACTGGATGCTGCCGCAGCTTTCCGGCATCGAGGTCTGCCGGCGGCTGCGCGGCCGCCAGGAGACGCGCAACGTTCCCATCATCATGCTGACGGCGCGCGGCGAGGAATCCGACCGCATCCGCGGCCTCGACACCGGGGCCGACGATTATCTCACCAAGCCCTTCTCGATGACCGAGCTTCTGGCGCGCCTGCGCGCCGTGCTCAGGCGCATCCGCCCCTCCCTCGCCGAGGATGTGGTCCAGGTGGGCGATATCGAGATGGACCGCGCCGCCCATCGGGTGCGCCGCGCGGGGGTGGAAGTGCATCTGGGGCCTACCGAATACCGCCTGCTCGACCACCTGATCCAGCATCCGGGCCGCGTCTTCTCCCGCGAGCAGCTGCTGGATGCGGTGTGGGGCAACGATGTCTATGTGGAAGCCCGCACCGTCGACGTGCATGTGGGACGCCTGAGAAAGGCACTCAACATGGAGGGCGCGGCCGATCCGATCCGCACCGTGCGCTCGGCCGGCTATTCGCTGGACGAATCGGTCCTGGTCCAGGCGCGCCGCGCCAACGCCTGAGCGGGATTACAACAGCTTGCCGATGGGCGCTTTCAGCTCCTCCGGCCGGGTTCGCGGGGCATAACGCGCCACCGGCCCGCCGTTCCGGTCGATCAGGAATTTGGTGAAATTCCACTTGATCGATTCGGTGCCCAGAACGCCCGGTAGGGCATGGCACAGATAGCGGAACAGGGGATGGGCGCCTGGGCCGTTCACCTCGATCTTGGTGAAGAGCGGGAAGGTCACGCCGTAATTCGTCTTGCAGAACGCGGCGATTTCGGCGTCGCTGCCCGGTTCCTGGGCGCCGAACTGATTGCAGGGGAAACCGAGCACTGTCAGGCCCTGGTCCTTGTAGTCCCGGTACAGCGCTTCCAGTCCTGCATATTGCGGGGTGAAACCGCACTGGCTGGCGGTGTTGACGATCAGAAGCACCCGCCCGCGCCATGTCTCCATGGCCACCGTCTCCCCGCTGGGGAGTTCGGCCGTGAATTTATAAATGCTCATGCCGACTCCCTGCGCGGATCGCATGAGAGTAGCGAAGATGGCCGGTATTACCCAGCCATCCTTCCCTTGTCCTTGTTCGTCCGCGTCTGCTGCGGCTGATAGGCCTTGCGGGCGTGGGCCTCGCAATAGGGCGATCCCGCCTTGGGCGAACGGCCGCAGAAATGGAATTCGCTGGCGGAAGGATCGCCGATCGGCCAGCGGCACATGCGGTCGGAGATGGTCAGCACGGTGGCGAAATGGCCGTCATCCAGCAGCAGGGGATCTTCCTCGACCACCGGGACGGCGGGCACATGGGCACGCACGCTGGGTGACTTGGGCGCCATGGGCAGGCGCGGGCGCTCTGAGCGGGAGGGGCTGGCGCGACCGGCCAAGCCCAGCCGATGCACCTTGCCGATCACCGCATTCCGGGTGACCCCGCCCAGGGCCCGGGCGATCTGGCTGGCTGAAAGACCCTCGGTCCACAATGTCTTGAGCTGCTCGACCCGGTCCTCGGACCAGTTTACCTGTGTCATGGTCATCGCTCCTGGCGGGGGGCGGGCGGCACCCGCACGCTCTCCATACCCTCCCGGTTACCAGATATCGTAGCGCGCTGTTTACCTTGCACAAGCGCTGTGGGTGTTCCCCAAGCCCTTGTCCACATGATTCGTAAGCCTGCTTCGGCGCGGTGCGCATGTGAACGGGGACGCGACTTCCGCGAGCCGCGCGAAAGCCGAAGGCAGGGCGCGAAACGGACAAATCCGCCCGGCACGGTCAGGGGTAGAAAAAGCCGGACGAAAAGCAGATAAACCGCTCTTCCCGGCTGACGCCTGTAATTTTATTTCAGCCCAACAAGGAGATGATCGTGTTTCCCGCTCTGCTTCCCACCTATAACCGGACGGATATCGCATTCGTTCGCGGCGAAGGCTCGTACCTTTTCGCCGAGGATGGGAAGCGATATCTGGATTTCGGGGCAGGGATCGCGGTCAACGCCTTTGGCAACGCCAATCCGCGCCTGGTCAAGGCGCTGACGGACCAGGCGAACGCCCTCTGGCACACCTCCAACCTCTACCGGGTGCCGGGCCAGGAAAGCCTGTCGCAAAAACTGGTCGCCGCCAGCTTCGCCGACACCGTCTTCTTCGTGAATTCCGGCACCGAGGCGATCGAGCTGGCGATCAAGATGGCGCGCCGCCATCATTTCGTGAAAGGCCGGCCGGACCGCTTCCGCATCGTCACCTTCGAGGGCGCCTTCCACGGCCGCACCTATGGCGCCATCAATGCCGGCGGCAACGAGAAATATCTGGAAGGTTTCGGCCCCCGCATGGAAGGCTTCGACCAGGTGACGCTGACGGGCGATGTGGCAAACGACCTGGCGGCCGTGAAGGCCCAAATGAAAGAGAATAAGTCCGGTCCGGCCACCGCCGCGATCCTGATCGAGCCTTTGCAGGGCGAAAGCGGTGTGCGTGTGGTCGCTCCGCAATTCCTGCGCGGCCTGCGCAAGCTGTGCGACGAGACCGGCACGCTTCTGGTGCTGGACGAAATCCAGACCGGCGTGGGCCGCACCGGCAAGCTGTTCGCCCATGAATGGCTGGAGCTGACGCCCGACATCATGACCGTGGCCAAGGCCATCGGCGGCGGCTTTCCGCTGGGTGCGGTTCTGGCCACCGCCGACGCGGCGAACGGCATGACGGTTGGCACCCACGGCACGACCTATGGCGGCAATCCCCTGGCCATGGCGGTGGGCAATGAGGCGTTGGACATGGTGCTGGAGCCGGGTTTCCTGGATCATGTGCGCCGGGTCGCCGGCTTCCTGTCCCAGCAGCTTGGCGCGCTGGTCGCCTCCCATCCTTCCATCTTCTCCGGCGTGCGCGGGCAAGGCCTGATGCTGGGCCTGACCATGAAGGTACCCAATACCGACTTCATCACCGCGGCACGGGCGGCGGGCGTGATCGTGCTGCCGGCGGGCGACAATGTGGTGCGCCTTCTGCCGGCACTGACCATCACCGAGGAAGAAGTGCGCGAAGGCATCGCCGCGATGGACCGCGCCGCCGCCGCGCTGGAAGCCAAACGCGAGTCCAAGGCGGCCGCCCAATGAATGCCCCCGCAGAGAAAGCATTGATGAGCAACATGCCCCGGCATTTCCTGGACCTGTCGGATCATTCCGGCGAGACGCTCAAGGCGATGATCGCCGACGCCAAGAAGCGCAAGCTGGCGCGCCTGGGCCTGCCGCGCGGCGTGCCCGACGCCGACGCCCCGCTGGCGGGCAGGGTGCTGGCGATGATCTTCGACAAGCAGTCAACCCGCACGCGCATCAGCTTCGATGTGGGCGCGCGCCAGCTTGGCGGCACCACCCTGATGCTGACCGGCAGCGAGATGCAGCTGGCGCGCGAGGAAACCATCGCCGACACGGCGCGGGTCCTCTCCCGCTATGTCGATGCGGTGATGATCCGCCTGCTGGATCACGAGATGGTGGAGGAACTGGCCGCCAACGCCACCATCCCCGTCATCAACGGGCTCACCAAATGGTCCCATCCGTGCCAGGTGATGGCCGATGTGATGACCTATGAGGAACACAAGGGCGATATCCGGGGCGCAAAAGTGGCCTGGAGCGGCGACGGCAACAATGTGCTGACCAGCTGGGTCCATGCCGCGGTGCGCTTCGGCTTCACCCTCAATGTGGCATCCCCAAGGGAACTCACGGTCGATCAGGAAACCCGCGACTGGGCGGCAAGCAGCGGGCTTGTTCATTTCACCACCGACGCGCGCGCCGCGGTGGAGGGCGTGGACTGCGTGGTGTCGGATGCCTGGGTGTCGATGGGCGATGACAATGCCACCAAGCGCCACCACCTGCTCAAGCCCTACCAGGTCAATGCCGACCTGATGAAGCTGGCGAAAAAGGACGCGATCTTCATGCACTGCCTGCCCGCCCACCGCGGCGAGGAGGTGACCGACGAAGTGATCGACGGCCCGCAATCTGTGGTGTTCGACGAAGCGGAAAACCGGCTGCATGCGCAAAAGGCGATCCTGGCCTGGTCGCTGGGGTGAGGCCGCGATGCGCGCAGCGCACGAGCGGGCCTTTGCGGAAGGAAGCGAACGCCGCGAGCACGGGCGGGCAGCCCAAGTTGAAAAACCTGGCCTGAGCGCCATATTGGTTCGTTATGCCTGAAAAATTCGCCGATCCGTCGCCCTTTGGCGATTTCGTCCTGCCATTCGACCTTCCCAAGTTGGGTGTGCGCGGGCGGCTGGTGCGGCTGGACAGTGCCAGCGGCCGTGCCTTGTCCGCCCATGTCCTGCCGGAAGAAGCCGCCCGGGTGACGGGCGAAATGGTGGCGCTGGGCGCCATCCTGGGTTCGGCCCTGAAGCTGGACGGACGGTTGACCATCCAGACCAAGGGCGACGGGCCACTGGACCTGGTCGCCGCCGATTACTACGGCGCCGAGGCCGACAAGGCGCGCGGCGTGCGTGGTTTCGCCCGGCTGGACGTCGAGCGTTTCGACGAGCTGGACAGAAAGGGTTTCGCCGACCTGGCGGGCAAGGGCGCGCTGGCCATCACCATCGAGCCGCGCCGCGGTGGCAAGACCTATCAGGGCATCGTCGAACTTTCGGAGGATGGGATCGCCGCCTCTGCCGAAACCTATTTCGCCCAGTCCGAGCAGCTTCCCACGTCCATTCGCCTGGCCGCCGCGGCGCTCTATTTGCCGGGCGATCCGGCGCCGCACTGGCGCGCCGGCGGCATGATGCTGCAAATGACCCCGAACGAGGCGACCCGCGAGTCGGAGGAGGGCGAACTCTCCGACGACTGGGAGCGGCTGTCGCTGATCCTGGGGACCGTGGAAGACCTGGAACTGGTCGATACCACGCTGGCGCCCGAGACCTTGTTGTGGCGCCTGTTCCACGAAGACGAGGTGCGGGTGCATCCGCCCGAGCCGGTCAGCTTCCGCTGCGACTGCGATACGTCCCGCATCGCGGACGTTCTGAAAAGCTATACGGAGGAAGATCGCGCGGGACTGGCCGACCCCGACGGGATCGTCCGGGCGAAATGTGAATTCTGCGGGAAGGTTCACGAAATCGGGCCGGAGGTTTTTTCCTGACCCCCGCGCTGACGCGCGCGAAGGGGAGGGGATGCAGCGCTCGCTTCCCTAGGCGCTCGCTTTCGCGATGACCTTGCGCAGAAACGTCTCGCACGCCTCCAGCTCGCTCAACGCGCAGAATTCGTCGGGCCGGTGCGCCTGTTCGATCGAGCCGGGGCCGCAGATCACCGCTGGAATGCCGTAACTCTGGAAATGCCCCGCCTCGGTGCCGTAAGCGACGGCCTCGACGTGGTTGGCGCCGGTCAGCTCGCGCGCCAGCGCGATGGCGGGCGATTGGGTGTCCATCACCAGCCCCGGGTAATGGGCGTGCAGCGCGGTGTTGAAGCATGCCTCGGCGGCGCGGGCGCGGTATTTGGGCAGCACTTCCGCGTCAGCGCGGCTGGTGACCCGTTCCACAATCCTTGCCGGGTCGCGGTCGGGCAGGAAGCGGTATTCCCAGGTGATCTCGGCTTCTTTCGCCAGGATGTTCACGGCGGTGCCGCCATGCACGACGGTCGCCTGCACGGTCGAAAAGGGTGGATCGAAGCGGTCGTCGCGGTCGGCGCGCAATTCGTCCTGTACGCTCTCGAGCAGGCCCATGAACTCGCCCGCCATCATCACCGCATTGGCGCCCTTGTCGGGCTGGCTGGAATGGCCCTCCCGGCCGCAGCAATGGGTGACCAGCTTGGCGCCGCCCTTGTGCGCGCCCACCAGTTTCATCAACGTGGGTTCGCCAATGATGGCCAGCGCCGGGCTTATACCTGCGCTTTTCAGATCATCCAAAAGGGCCTTCACGCCGACGCAGCCCACTTCCTCATCATAAGACAGCGCGAAGTGAATCGGTCGCGTCAGCTTCGTCCGGGCGATTTCCGGCGCCAGCGAAAGGGCGGTGCCGACAAAACCCTTCATGTCGCAGGCGCCGCGGCCATAGAGCAGCCCGTCGCGCACTTCCGGCTTGAAGGGATCGGACGACCAGTCCTGTCCGTCCACCGGAACGACATCGGTGTGACCGGAGAGCACATAACCCCCGTCGCCGTTGGGGCCGATGGTGGCGAACAGGTTGGCTTTCCTTCCGGTCTGGTCATAGGACCGCCGGCACCGCGCCCCCGCCTTCCCAAGCAACATTTCGGCATAGTCGATCAGCGCCAGGTTGGAATCCCGGCTGGTCGTGTCGAAAGCGATCAGGTCCATGACCAGATCGAGCGCTGCGCCGCTGCTCATCGGTCTTCGCGCGATGCCAGATTGCCGATGATGTTCAGGAATTCCCGTCTTGTGTCCGAGTTGGTGCGGAAATCGCCCAGCATGGTGCTTGTCACCATGCTCACGCCGGACTTGTGCACGCCACGGGTGGTCATGCACTGGTGCGCCGCCTCGATCACCACGGCAACGCCCTTGGGCTCCAGCACCCGCTGGATGCAGTTGGCGATCTGGACATTCAGCTTCTCCTGTACCTGCAGGCGGCGGGCAAAGGCTTCCACGACCCGGGCCAGCTTGGAGATGCCCACTACCCGGCGGGTGGGCAGGTAACCCACATGGGCACGGCCGATGATGGGCGCCAGGTGATGCTCGCAATGGCTCTCGAAGCGGATGTCCTTCAGGATCACCATTTCGTCATAACCATCGACCTCCTCGAAGGTGCGGGTCAGATATTCCTCCGGGTCCTGGCCATAGCCGGAAAACCAGTCCTCGAAGGCGCGCGCCACCCTGGCAGGCGTTTCGCGCAGGCCCTCGCGGTCGGGATTGTCGCCTGCCCAGCGCAACAGGGTATGGACGGCCTTTTCGGCCTCTTCACGTGTCGGTCTTGTCATGGAAAAAGTCTCGCCCGGCCCGCTCAAGGTTGCAACCTTGCCCGGACTGAGGAATTCGGCCGGGCTAGTGAATCTGCCGCAGCTCGTAGGGGCTTTCCAGCAGGAAGACGGGAATTTCCGCCTCGAAGCTCTCGCCCGATGCGCTCATCATCTGATAGCGCCCCTGCATGGTGCCCGAGGCCGTCTCCAGGGGACAGCCGCTGGTGTACTGAAATTTCTCCCCGGGGGCGATTACCGGCTGCGCGCCCACCACGCCGGGCCCGCGCACTTCATGCACCCGGCCGGTCGCGTCCATGATGTTCCAGTAACGTGACAGGATCTGGACCGGCTCGGAGCCCCGGTTCTCGATAGTGACGGTATAGGCCCACACATAACGGTCGTCTTCCGGGTCGGACTGGTCGTCCAGATAAGCCGGTTTCACCGCCACGCGGATGCACTTGGTTTCTCGTTCGTACATGAACTCGATTATCGGGCGTCGCCCATGGCGCGCGCAAGCGCGTTTTGGTCGCGGGGCGGTGGGTAACTTTAATGTCAGGGAACCGGTTCCACCCGCACGTCGGTCTTTACGGAATTGGCAATATAACACTCTTCATGCGCCAGGTGATGGAGTTGGGTCAGGGCTTGCGGATCCGGCGCCTCCGCAAAAACGACATGGGGACGCAGGATCGCCCGCGTCATCCACCATTTTTCCTTCTGGCCGCGGGGCGCGTCATTTTCCAGAAAACCCACCGCAGCGTCCCGGTAACTTTCGACCCTGACCCGCTTCCTCGCGCAGATCGCAAGGAAACTCAGCATATGGCAGGACGACAGCGACGCCACCAGAAGGTCTTCGGGATCGGGCAGGTCAGGCTCGCCGCGATAGTGCGCCGCCGCCGACACCGTGACCGTCACGCCGCCCTTGAAGCGGATCTGATGGTTGCGCGAATAGCTTTCATAGGTGAAGGGCGCGTCGCCGCCGGACCATTCCAGCCGGATTCGGTGCTCGCCCACCGCTCCCAAGTCACGCCGCCTTGAGGGCCTGGTCCAGGTCCTCGCAAAGGTCATCGGCATCCTCCAGCCCCACCGACAGGCGCATCAGGCCGGGTGTAATGCCCAGGGCGAGACGCGCTTCGGGTGTCAGTTTCTGGTGGGTGGTGGTTGCCGGATGGGTCAGAAGCGACTTGGCGTCACCCAGGTTGTTGGAGATGTCGATGATCTGCAGCGCATTGGCCAGCGCGAAGGCGCCCTTCTTGCCGCCTTCCACTTCAAAGGTAACCACCCCGCCGCCGCCTTCCATCTGGGCGCGGGCCAGGTTGTGCTGGGGATGGTCGGGCCGGAAAGGATAGAGCACCCGCGTCACCTTGCGATGGCCGGCCAGGAAATCGGCCACCCGCAGGGCGTTCTCGCAATGGGCGCGCATGCGCAGGTCCAGCGTTTCCAGGCTTTTCAGGTGCAACCAGGCATTGAAGGGACTGATCGCGGGGCCGGTGTTGCGCAGGAAAGACTGAAGGTGATTGTTCAGGAAATCCTCGCGGCACAGCACCGCTCCGCCCAGGGCACGGCCCTGGCCGTCGATATACTTGGTGGTGGAATGGACCACGACATGGGCGCCGAACTCCATCGGCCGCTGCAGGATGGGCGTGGCGAATGCATTGTCCACCGCCAGCACCGCGCCGGCTTCATCGGCGATCTTCGCCACCGCCTTCATGTCCACGATCGAAAGCGTCGGATTGGAGGGCGTCTCGAGGAACAGCAGCTTTGTGTTGGGCCGCATGGCCGTGCGCCACTGGTCGACATCCTCGCCATCCACCAGGGTAAAGTCGATGCCGAAACGGGGCAGGATGGTTTCCACCACATAGCGGCACGAACCGAACATCGCCTTGGCCGCGACCACGTGATCGCCGGTCTTCAGCATGGACAGCATCACCACCGAAACCGCCGCCATGCCGGTGGCGGTCGCGCGCGCCACGGGCGCACCTTCCAGCGCCGCCATCCGCGCCTCGAACATCGCGACGGTGGGGTTGCCGAAGCGGGAATACTGAAAGCCCCCGATCTCGCCCTTGAATCGGGCCTCGGCTTCCTCTGCCGCCTCATAGGCATAACCCGATGTCAGGAACAGGGCCTCGCTGGTCTCCTGGAAGGACGAGCGCATCAGCCCGCCGCGCACCCCCAAGGTCCGCCTGCGCCAATTGCCCGGTTTTTTGTTCGTCGCCATTGTCCTGCCCGCCTTGCCGGGGGGTTGTGGCGCGGTTGCCGGCCCCTGGTCAAGAACATAAGGTTTATGCGGGATTCGCATGCGCCGGCGGCAGCATGAAGCGCCTGTTTCGTTGGGGCGTGCCGCAAGCCCAGGCGAGAGCCGGAGCGGGCAGTGAAATGAAGCGGCTTTTCCTCCTCCGGCATGCCAAGGCGGTTCCCGCGGACGGCGGGACCGAGGATTTCGATCGCGCCCTGGTTCTGTCGGGGATCGAGGACGGCGCCGCCATGGCCCGCTATATCCGCAAGCGCGAATTCCGGATCGACTGGATTTTCTGCTCCGCCTCGGCGCGCACCGTCCAGACCGCCGAGCTCGTGCTGAAGGAAATCCCCGCGCCGATCGAATATCGCGACAATCTTTACCTGGCCGGTTCGGCGCGATTGATCGCGGCGGTGCGCGGCGCGCCGCCCGCCGCATCCGGCCTGATGATCGTGGGCCACAATCCGGGGATGGAGGAATGCGCCACGGCGCTGGCGCGCGAGCCGATCCGGCGCAAGGAGCGGGCCCGCCACGAAGCGCTGGAGGAAAAATTCCCCACCTGTGCTCTGGCCGTCCTGGATTTTGACGTCGGCCGCTGGCGCGATGTGCGCGAAAAGACCGGAAGGCTCGCCGATTTCGCGCGGCCCCGGGACGTTTGAGCCGGGGGAGGCGGAACCCGGGCACAATTTTCCTAACTCTTGAAGCAAAATCCAGCGCCCGCTCCAACCGCGGATTGGTAATTTCCTGGCATAGTGGGCGCCATGATCCAGGGCGAACCGATCGAGAGGCGCCTTTTATGCCGCAAATGCCTGAAGACCGGCACAGCGGTATGGGAAGATGTTTCCGGCCGGCGCGTGCTTCTGTCGCTCAGCCAGGGCTTTCACCGCCGCGCGCGGCTGCCCCTGGACCTGCCGCCACAGATCGTCTGCGACTGCGGCGTGCCGCAGGCCGAGCATTGAGGCCGCAAGTTCAGGACTGGATGGTGCGCGTCTGGCGGCGGGCGGCCAGCTGCTTCCAGCCAAAGCCGACTTCCGGCGTTGGCGTGCCCATCAGGCTGACGGTGCGGACGGCAACGCGCTTGCCGCCCAACCGCTCATAGAAGAAGCAGGCATTGTTCTGGGCGTGGGCCCAGACAATGCAGGAGCGCAACTTCCGGTCCTTGAAGGTTTCGAAGGCGCCGCCCATCAGCATCCGGCCCACGCCGCGCCCCAGGAAGGCGGGGTCGACATAGAGCGTGTAGATCTCGCCCTCATAGCCCAGGGCGCTATCGCGCGCCGCACCCAGGCTGGCCAGTCCGATGGCGCCGTGTCCGGCATCCTCGGCCACCAGCACCGCGCCGGGACCGCGCATCGTCGCCTGCCACCGGGCGGTGTGCCCCCTCAGCGACATGGCGGACAGCAGGGAATGGGAGATCAATCCGGCATAGGTGTCCTGCCAGGATTCGATAAAGATGCGCGCGAGCTCTGCGGCATCAGAAGGCCGCGCATAGCGAACGCTTAGCGCGAGGTCATCCATGCAGAAATGGTGCCGCAACCCTACCTGCACCGCAAGGGCGATTTGGACTCGCCGCAAAAAAATTGTGACGCGGTATTACCGGGCCTTTCCGCACACGCGAATTTTCCCCTCCCTCTTTGCTCTTTCTTCATGCGCGCAAGCGCGTGGCAAGGCGATATGGCGGCGGCAATGTGTCCGCCATGGGCAGGCCGTGCCGGCGATGGAGGGTTTCAACCCAGCAGCGGCTTTTCCTGCAACCGTGCGAAGAATTTCGCGCTCTGTTCGCCTCCCTGGGCGTAATGCTTGGCACTGGACCAGTCGGCGATCTCGGCAAAATGGCTGGCGATGTCGTCCGCGGTGGCGCCGTGGCCCAGGTTGATGCCGTCGGTTTCCACCATCTGGGCGGCGGCGAACACCCCGGCCGCGGCCGTCATGATCACACCGGTGGGCGCATCTTCAGACGCCAGCCAGGCGACGGCGGGCGAGACGAATTCGGGCTTGAGCATCTCCAGCAGTGCCGGCGGCATCAGGCTTTCGGTCATCCGCGTGGCCGCCACCGGGCAGACGGCGTTGACCTTGATATTGTCCTTGGCGCCTTCCAGCTTCAGCGAATTCATGAAGCCCACCAGGCTTGCCTTGGCGGCGCCATAATTGGTCTGGCCGAAATTGCCGTAAAGCCCGGTGGACGAAGTGGTGACCACGATGCGGCCATACCCCTGACTTTTCATGATGTCCCATACGGCCCTGGCCGGCTTGACCGTGCCCATCAGGTGCACGTTCACAACCGCTTCGAAATCCTTGATTTCCATCTTGCCGAAGCTCTTGTCGCGCAGGATGCCGGCGTTGGCGACCAGCACATCGATGCGGCCGAAGGCATCCATGGTTTGCTTCACCAGGTGGGCGACACCGGCATCGTCGCTGACCGAGGCGCCGTTGGCGATGGCCTCACCGCCCGCGGCCTTGATCTCGGCCACGACCTTTTGCGATGCTTCTGACCCGCCCCCGCTGCCATCCAGCGACGCGCCCAGGTCATTGACGACAACCTTTGCGCCCAGCTTCGCCAGGTACAGGGCGTGGGCTCGGCCCAGCCCGCCGCCGGCGCCCGTGACGATGGCGACTTTGTCAGCGAATGAAATGGCCATGGGATGTCCTTCCGTTGGTGGGATCAGGCCGTTGCGGGATCAGGCCGTTGGTGGGATCAGGATGGGGTGGGGATGGTTTTGGGGTCAAGGCGGCGCCCAAGACGGTTTCGCAGGAAACGGGCCGCCGGCTTTTCAACCCATTCCGCCAGGGCCGCGCCCCAGACCAGGCACACCGGCAACAGCAGCAGCGGCTCCAGCCACCACATCAGGCTGAAGAAGGTCGTGCCCAGAACCGGCGTGTCCGGCGGCGGATAGACGACGTTGGCGAAATAGCGGATCACCAGCAGCCAGGCGGTCTGGCCCAGATAGATGGCATAGGACCAGTCGCCGATCCTTTGCAGCGCCGGCGCCTTCAAAAGCTCGGCCAACACGCCCTTGTCGAAGGCAAGGGCGAAGACCAGCCCCATGATCGGCAGGACGGTATAGATGTCGTTGAAGCCGTGCGACCAGCCGGTGAAGCTGACGCTGTAGGCCAGAAGCAGAAGCAGGAGAATCTGCGCCGCCGAATGCACCCAGACCGGAATGCGCTGGTGATCGACATCGCCGAACAGAACCGCCAGGCCCGCGCCCACCAGAAATTCGCTCAGGCCGCGCGTTACGCCCCAGTCATAGGTCTGGTCCAGACCGTGCTGCAACACCGACAACATGATCAGAAGCCCCGACAGTCCCGCCGCGATCAGCAGCGGGCCGCGCCATCGTCCGCCGCGCACGGAAAACCACAGGATCGCGGGAAACATCAGGCACAGGGCGAATTCGGCGCTGACGAACCAGGACAGCCCGTTCCAGGTCAGCCGGTCCATGGTGTGCCAGCCATGCATCAGCAGCAGGGAGAGGACAAAGCCCTTCACGCTGACGTCCTGGTGGTATTTCAGGTCGAAGATGGAGGTATAGCCGCCATCGGCCGCCCGGCTGCGCAGCACCAGCACCATCACAAGGATCAGCAGCAGCATGAACAGGTGCAGGGGATAAAGCCGGATCAGGCGGGCGCGCAGGAAGGCGCCGTAGCCGCGCCATGCCAACAACTCGCGCATCCGGTGGCCGTAGCTGTAGGTCAGGATGAAACCGGACAGGACGAAGAAAAATTCCACCCACAGATAGCCGCGCGTGACGACGCGGTCCCACCATTGCACGCCGCTGTAATGATGGCCTTCGCTGAAATGATAGAGCACGATCAGAAGGGGCGGGATTGCCCGCGCCCCGGCCAGCGCCGCAATCATTTTCCTGGTTCCGCGGGCGGCCCTGTGGTCTTTTTCCGTATCCATCCGGATCAAACTAGCGGCGGCGCGGCTTTGTGTCATCGTCCCCGCTGATTGGGCGGGGCGGCAAAAATCGTGTAGCGTCGGGCCGCATTCTGTCGGGGTCGGGGCGTGTTGCCGCATCTTCAGTCGGCGCTGGGTATCGGCGCGATCATCGCCATCGCCTGGGCCCTGTCGGAGGATCGGAAAGTCTTCCACTGGCGCATGGTGGCAGGCACGCTCGTTGCCCAGGCCCTGATCGCCGTCCTGCTGCTGAAGGTTTCGTTCGTGCGCGAACTGCTTTTCGGGCTTAACAGCGTGGTGGTTGCGTTGTCCGATGCAACCAGGGCCGGCACCAGCTTCATTTACGGTTTCCTGGGCGGGGGCCCGACACCGTTCGCCGTCACCCAGCCGGCCAACATGATCAACCTGGCCTTCGGGGTGCTGCCGCTGATCATCGTGATCTCGTCCCTGTCGGCCATCCTGTGGTACTGGCGAATCCTGCCGGCCATCGTGGGCGTGATGGCGCTGTTGCTCAAGCGCAGCATGGGACTGGGCGGTGCGGTGGGCCTGTCGGCAGCCGCCACGGTGTTTCTGGGCAACGTCGAAGGCCAGCTTGTGATCCGGCCCTATCTGGGGCGGCTGAACCGCACCGAACTCTTTGTGCTGATGACGGTGGGGCTGTCGGTGATCGCCGGCACCGTCTTCGTGCTTTACGCCACGCTTCTGCAGAATGTGCTGCCGGGCGCGCTGGGCCAGCTGCTGGTGGCCTCGATGATGTCGCTACCGGGCGGCATCCTGATCGCGCGCATCATGGTGCCCGGGCCCGCCGACACCGACCTCAAGGACAAGGACGCCACCATCAAATACCATTCCACCATGGATGCCATGTCGCGCGGCACAGAGGATGGCCTGAAAATCTATCTTCAGGTCGTGGCGATGCTGATCGTGATGACGGCGCTGACGGCCTTGGTGAACATCATCCTGTCGGGGCTGCCGCCGGTGTTCGGCGCGCCGCTCACCGTCGAGCGCATTCTGGGCTGGCTGTTCGCGCCGATGGTCTGGCTTTACGGCGTGCCCTGGAACCAGGCCGCCACCGCCGGAAGCCTGGCGGGGATCAAGGTGGTGCTGACGGAACTCATCGCCTATGTCCGCATGGCCGCGCTGCCGCCGGGAACCCTCGACCCGCGCGCAACCCAGATCATGGTCTATGCCATGTGCGGTTTCGGCAACCTGGCCAGCGTTGGTATCCTGATCGGGGGCATGAGCGCGATCATCCCCGAACGCCGGCAGGAGATCGTGTCCCTGGCCATGAAGGCGCTGGTCTCGGGCACTCTTGCCAGCGGGCTCACCGGTGCCATGATCGGGCTTCTGCCACTTTAAGAGCCACCGCTTCAGGGACGCCGATGGAATATTGCCTGCCCGGGGAAACGCACCACCAGCCGCCGCCCCGCCAGGCCGGCCCAGACCATGCCGGCGGTTAGATGCGGCCATTGTTCTTTTGCCTCTGCCTGCTGCTGGCGGCGTGTGCGCCGCTTCGCGCGCCCCTGGGATCTCTGTCCCAGCCGCCCGCGCTTGCCGGCGGTGTCTTCGTGACCCGCGACGGCACATCGCTTCCACTGCGCGAGTGGCCGTCCGAAGGCGATTTCCGTGGCCGCCCCCGCGCGCTGGTTCTGGCCCTGCACGGCATGAGCGATTACTCCAACGCCTTTGCCATGCCGGCTGCATTCTGGGCCACGCAAGGCATCACCACCCTGGCCTATGACCAGCGCGGCTTCGGCGCCGGTCCCAATCCCGGTCTGTGGGCGGGCGCCGACATCATGCGCCGCGACCTGGACGACTTTGTCGCCGCGGCGAAATCGCGCTTTCCCGGCGTACCGGTGTTCGTGCTGGGCGAGAGCATGGGCGGGGCGGTGGTGCTGACGGCGCTTGCCGGGCCCGGCTCGCTGTTGTCGTCACAGGTCGATGGCGTCATCCTTGCGGCGCCGGCGGTCTGGTCGCGCGCCGACATGCCGATCAGCTATCGCGTTGCGCTCTACCTGGCCGCGCACCTGGTTCCGGGACTGGTCCTGACCAACAGCGCGGCGTCCCGTGTCGTCACCATCGTGCCGTCCGACAATATCGAGATGTTGCGCGCGCTGGCCCGCGACCCGCTGTTCCAGAAGAAGACCCGGACCGATACGCTGTTCGGGCTGGTCAACCTGATGGACGAGGCACGCACCGCGCCCGCCCGCATCACGCGCGCGCCGCCGATATTGATGCTCTATGGCGCACACGACCAGATCATACCGGCGGCGCCGACAAAGGCGGTGATCGCGGCGCTGGGCGGCAAGGCCGATGTGCGCCGCTACCCGAACGGCTATCACATGCTGTTCCGCGATCTCGACGGCCGCACGGTTCAAAAGGACACCGCCGACTGGGTGCTGGAACATGCCGGGCAACAAAAGCGGGAGTTGGCCGTTATCTCGCCGTAACCGGCCGGGAGATGAGCCATGAAAAAGAAGAAGCACGACCTTCGCGACGATGCCGGCGCGCCCGGCGAGGACGCCAACACCAACGCCAAGCTGGCGGGCCATCAGGACAAGGTGATGCCCATCGAAGACAGCGGCCAGCACGCGGTCAATCCCATGCCGGGCGGCTCGAAGGACGGCATGCCGAAGGTCCGGTGACCGGAAGCAACTGAACCCCGCACCGCGCAACCATCCGGCGGGACACCCTCGCTCCCGCCTTTGAGCCTTTCGCAGGATGAGCCGCCGCGTGCGTCGCGGACTGGCGAAGTTCCCTGATTGCGGGCATAAAGCGCCCGCCTCTCCTGGGATCTCGTTCATGTCGCTTGCTGCCCCGCGCGTCGTCACCATTTCGGATCTTCGCCGCCTGGCCCGGGCGCGACTGCCCGACGCCGTATTCGGTTATCTGGACGGCGCCGCCGATGACGAGGTCACGCTGAGGGACAGCGAGGCGGCGTTCCGCGAGGTGTATTTCAAGCCGCGTTTCGCCGTGGCGACGCCCGCATGCGACCTGTCGGTGACGGTGCTGGGCCAAAGGCTCGAGCTGCCTTTCATGCTGGGGCCCATCGGCTATTCGCGGCTGATGCACCCGCGCGGCGAGCTGGCGGCCAGCGCCGCCGCCGGCAAGGCGGGCACCGCCTATATTCTCTCCACCGTGTCGGGCCACCGCATGGAAGATGTAAGAGCCCAGTCCCAGGGTCCGCTCTTCTACCAGCTTTACCTGGCGGGCGGACGCGCCGCTGCCGAAGCGGCGATCGCCCGCGCAAAGGCCGCCGGCTACAAGGCGCTCTTCGTCACCATCGACACGCCGGTGGCCGGCAATCGCGAGCGCGACGTGCGCAACGGCATGAAGGAGCTGATGGGCAGAAATCCCTTCGCCAAGATTCCCTACCTACCCAACATCCTGGCCCATCCGCGCTGGCTGGCCGCGTTCCTCGCCGACGGCATGACAAGACCCTTTCCCAACATCGTCATTCCCGGCAAGGGACCGTTGCAGGCCATCGACGTGGCCGCGGCGCTGGAATCGGCGCAGGTGTCGTGGACCGACCTGAAATGGATCCGCGAAATCTGGAACGGCCCGATCGTGATCAAGGGCGTGATCAGCGTGGACGACGCGCGCCGCGCCGTCGATCACGGCGCTGAAGGCATCGTGGTGTCCACGCATGCGGGCCGCCAGCTCGACACCGTGCCCGGCTCCATCCGCGTGCTGCCCGGCGTGGTCGACGCGGTGAAGGGCAAGACCGCCATCCTGTTCGACGGCGGCATCCGCCGCGGCTCGCACATCGTCAAGGCGATGGCGATGGGCGCCGACGCCTGTCTTCTGGGACGCGGCTATGCCTATGGCATGGCGGCGGCGGGCCAGCCGGGCATCGAGCGCGCGATCGAGATTTTCACCGCCGACATCATCCGCACGCTGAAACTTCTGGGCTGCCCCAGCATCGGCGCGCTGGATTCGTCGTATTTTTCGCTGAAGCACGGCTTTCGCGCCGACTGAGCCTGCGTGCCTCGAACGCTCATGCTCCGGCAGGCTCAGCACGAGGATTTGCAAAAACACCTCACCCTGAGCTTGTCGAAGGGTGAGCTTGTCGAAGGGTGAGCCTGTCGAAAGTTGCGGAGGCGGCGCTACCAGCCCTTGTCGCCGAAATGGGCAGTGTAGAGCGGGCCCGCCTCGGCGCGGATCTGCGCGCCCAGGTTCAGCCCCAGTTCGTGTGCCGTCTGGCGGGCATCGGCGCCCAGCGCCACGCCGGCGTTGCGCCGCCAGCAGTGTTTGCCGTCCGGTGTCAGCACTTCGCCCAGGAAGGTGATCCGCCCATCCGCGACGCGCGCCAGCGCGGCGATGGGCGTGCGGCACGAGCCATCCAGCGCCGAAAGGAAAGCGCGCTCGGCAATGGTGGCGATGGCATGTTCCGCCACATCCAGCGGCAAGAGCATGGCCAGCGTTCGTGCGTCGCCCGCCCGCGCCGTCACGGCCAGGGCGCCCTGTCCCGGTGCGGGCGGCATGGCCTCTGCATCGACAATGCCGGCGGCATGGCTCTCGAGGCCCAGCCGCTTCAGCCCCGCCAGCGCCAGATAGGTCGCGTCGAAATCGCCGCTTTCGATCCGCGCCAGCCGCGTTTCCACCCGCCCGCGCAGCATCCGCACTTTCAGGTCGGGGCGCAGATGCAAGGTCTGCGCCTGTCGCCTGAGCGAGGCGGTGCCCACCGTGGCGCCGGGCTTCAGATCCATCACGCCTTTGCCGTGCGGACTGATGAAGGCGTCGAACGGTTCCTCGCGCGCCGGCACACAGGCCAGCACAATGCCTTCGGGCAGGCGGGTGGGCAGGTCCTTCATCGAATGAACGGCTGCATCGATGCGCCCGTCCAGCAGGGCCTCGTCCAGCTCCTTGGTGAACAGGCCCTTGCCCCCGGCCTCCTGCAACAGCCGGTCCTGAATGCGGTCGCCGCTGGTCGTGAAGGTGGAGACGGAATAGGCCGCCGACGGCGTGCCGCCGCCGCCTGTCAGCATGGCGCCGACCAGATGGGCCTGGGCCAGCGCCAGCGGCGAGCTCCGCGAGCCGAGAATCAAGGGCCCGGTCATGGCCACTCCGCGATCGGCGGCATGGAGGAGAGAATGCTCTCCACATTGCCGCCGGTCTTCAGGCCAAAGGTCGTGCCGCGGTCGTAAAGCAGGTTGAACTCCACATAGCGGCCGCGCCATTTGGCCTGTTCGCGGCGCTCGGCTTCTGTCCAGGCTTCGCCCATGCGCCGGGCGATGATTTCGGGCTGGATGTCCAGGAAGGCTTCGCCCACTGCCCTGGTAAACGCGAAATCCCTGTCCCAGTCGCCGCTGTCGTGATGGTCATAGAAGATGCCGCCCACGCCGCGGGGTTCGCCCCGGTGCGCCAGCCAGAAATATTCGTCGGCCCACGCCTTATACTTTTCGTACCAGCCGGGATCAAAGCCGTCGCACGCCGCTTTCATCCGCGCGTGAAAGTCCACGGCATCGGGATGGGCGAAATCGCGCGCCGCGTCCAGCGTGGGGTTGAGGTCGGCGCCGCCGCCAAACCAGCTTTTGGTGGTCACGATCATGCGCGTGTTCATGTGCACCGCCGGAACGCGCGGATTTCGCATATGCGCGATCAGGCTGATGCCGCTGGCCCAGAAGCGCGGGTCGTCGGCCGCTCCGGGAATCTGCCGGGCGAATTCGGGCGAGAACTCGCCATGAACGGTGGAGGTGTGCACCCCGACCTTCTCGAACAGGCGGCCGCGCATCATGCCCATCACGCCGCCGCCTTCGTCCTGGGCGCCATCGCCGCGCCGCCAGGGCGTCCTGACGAACCGTCCCGCTTCGCCCGGATAGAGCGCGGCGGGCGCGCGGGTCTCCAGCGCCTCGAACGCGGCCATGATGCGGTCGCGAAGGGATTCGAACCAGGCGCGGGCCTTGATTTTGCGGGATTCGATGTCGCTCATCGTGTCCGCTTCTAGCGCGTCCCGCGCCGCCGCACCATTGTCTGGGGGATTTTCGCCTCTGGCGCTTTGTCGCGCGGGCGGACAATATCGTCGCAAAAAGGGGAGGGAGGACCCAATGCAGATGGACCGCCGCGTGGTTATGGCTGCCGGCCTTGCCTCGGGGGCGGCGCTTGCCGCGCCGGCCCTGGCGGCCGATCCGCGCCTGCGCTTCAAGGTGCCGGACGGGGCCTGCGACTGCCACCACCATCTCTACGACCCGCGCTTCGCCTACATGCCCGATGCGCGCCTGAAGCCGCCCTTCGCCACCGTGGCCGATTATCGCAAGCTTCAGAAGAAGATCGGCACCAGCCGCAATGTCATCGTGCAGCCTTCGACCTATGGCACCGACAATCGTTGCGTCGTCGACGCACTGCACCAGATGGGCGATGGCGCCCGCGCGGTCTGTGTGGTGAATTCAAAGGTCAGTGACGGCGAGTTGAAAGACCTCAATGCCGCGGGCGTGCGCGGGGTGCGCGTTCAGTTCGGGCTGGGCAATCCGGTGGCCGCCGACGAAGTCATGCCGCTGGCCAGACGGATCGCCGACATGGGCTGGCACATCCAGTGCAACATGGCGCCCGAGCAGCTGGTGGCGATGGAAAAACTGCTTCTGTCGCTGCCGGTGCCGGTGATCATCGACCATCTGGGCCGCGCCGTCGACACCAGCGGCCCGCAATATGTCGCCGTGCGCCGCCTGCTGGACAGCGGCCATGGCTGGGTCAAGGTGTCGGGCGCCTATCTCTACGGCAAGGGCAAGGCGCCCGACTATGCCGATTCCAGCGCGGCGGCGATGGGCTATATCCGCCACGCGCCGGAACGCTGCGTGTGGGGCAGCGACTGGCCCCATCCCGACGCGACCTCGGGCCGCGTGCCCATGCCCGACGATGTGGTGCTGATCAATCTCCTGGCGGTGTGGGCGCCGGATGAAAAGCTGCGCCATCGCATCC
>JBEHXB010000008.1:0-22777 GCA_048498895.1 Pseudomonadota bacterium | reverse complement strand
CAGGACGATGCGAGCAATCCGTCATCGCGCGGCGGTGTCGGGTTTTCCCAGTTCTTCGGCCTGAACGATGTATTCAAGGCCAACACTCCCTCGATCACCGCCACCGGTCTTTCCGCCACCGACTCCAGCGGCCTTGCCGCGGGCGGCGTGATCTCGCTGGGCCTCAAGGGACCGGACGGCGACATCGTCAAGCAGGTTTCCGTCACCACCACGGCGGGCATGACTGTCGGCAATGTGGTGAGCGCGCTCAACACCGCGATGGGCGGCGCCGTCACCTTCACGCTGAACCCGGACGGCTCGCTTTCCGCCGCCAATTCGGCGCTCTATTCGGACTACACGCTCAACGTCACCGGCGACTCCACCCAGCGCGGCGGCACTGGCCTTTCCTTCAGCCAGATGTTCGGCCTCGGCAGCAACGCCCAGGCGGGCCAGGCGGCGGGCTTCGCAGTCGCCTCGCAGGTGGCGGGCAATCCGGCGATGCTGGGCTTCGGCCAGCCACAGATCACCGCCACCAGCGCGGTGGGCGACGTGGTCCTGGCCGCGGGCGACAATTCCGGCGCCCTGGCCATGCAGAACGTCATCAACACCAGCCACAGCTTTGCCGCCGCCGGTGGAATGGCGGCCCAGACCGCCTCGATCTCCGACTATGTGGCGAGCTTCTATCAGAACATTTCCACCCAATCGAACAGCGTCACCGCCAACCAGACCACCCAGGACGACCGCCTGACCGAAGCCCAGTCGCGGCTGGCATCCAATTCGGGCGTCAACCTGGACGAGGAACTGACCAACCTGACCACCTATCAGCAGGCCTATGCCGCGGGTGCGCGGCTGCTGACGGTGGTGGGCAAGCTCTACGACACGCTGCTTGAGATTCAATAAGGATCAGCACGCATGAGCATCGACCGCGTCGCCACAGGCATCCAGACCGCCCAATTCCTGCGCCAGATCCAGCAGGCCTCCAGCGCCCTGGACAAGACCCAGACCTCGATCGCCTCGGGTGTGAACGCCGACACCTATGCCGGCTTCGGCGGCCAGGCCCAGATTCTCACCGCCACCATCTCGGCCACGCAGCGCAACGCCGCCTGCCAGACTGCCACGACCCTGGCCCAGACCCAGGTCGATCTGCAGGACGACCAGCTCTCCAGCCTGGCCGACATCGCCCAGAAGCTGCGCACCACCGTCAACGATGCGCTCGGCAACAACGACGCCAGCAGCATGATGACCCAGGTGCAGAGCCTGTTCGAGCAGGCGGTTTCGGTGCTGAACGGCAAGGACGCCAATGGCGACTACATCTATTCCGGCGGCCGCACCGACACCCCGCCCCTGACGGTGAGCACGCTGTCCGGCCTGGTGGCGTTGCCCGCCGTCTCCCAGGCATTCGCCAATGGCGACTTCAAGAAATCCGTCCAGGTGGCCGACGGCGTCAACGTCACCTATGGCCTGACCGCTTCGGACATCGGCACCCAGTTGATGCAGTCCTTCAAGGACATTGCCAGCTTCGACGCCGGCCCTTCGGGCAATTTCGCCGCCGGCGGCGGCCTCAGCCAGGCGCAGGACACCTTCCTGACCTCCACGGTCAGCAACGCCGCCCAGGTCGCCAGCGGCCTGAACGACATCGGCGCCACCAACGGCTATATCAGCAACCGGCTGACCGACGCCGCGGCCCAGCAGAAAACGATGGACACGCTTTATTCGGGCTTCGCGGACAAGATCCAGGGCACCGACATGGCCAAGGCCGCCACCGAACTGTCCATGAACCAGACCCAGTTGCAGGCGGCGCTGGCGGTCACCTCCACCCTGAACCGGATCTCGCTGCTGAATTACCTGCCGGTCTCGGGCTAGCGGGCCTGAAGCCGGTCAAACCGGCCTTTCTTGCGGTTCCGGGCGGCTGGCCCTATAGGACCGGCCATGGAAAGCGCCTTGAAACCGGGAAGCCGCGTTGTCGCGGCGATGTCCGGAGGAGTCGACTCCTCCGTCACCGCGGCCCTGCTCAAGAAGCAGGGCTACGAGGTGATCGGCATTACTCTCCAACTCTATTCTTCCTCGTCCCAGCCCGCGCGCAAGGGCGCCTGCTGCGCCGGCGCCGACATCGCCGATGCGCGCCGCGTCGCCGAGCGGCTGGGCATTGCCCATTATGTGCTGGATTACGAGGCGCGCTTCCGCGAAAGCGTGGTGAAGGATTTCGCCGACACCTATGCGCGGGGCGAAACGCCGATCCCCTGCGTCCGCTGCAATCAGAAAGTGAAATTCGCCGACCTTCTGGACACCGCGCGCCAGCTGGGCGCGGCGGCGATGGCGACCGGCCATTATGTGCGCCGGGTGGAAGGCCCGAACGGCATCGAACTGCACGCGGCCGCCGATGGCGCCCGCGACCAGAGCTATTTCCTGTTCGCCACCACCCCCGAACAGCTCGACTATCTGCGCTTTCCGTTGGGCGACATGGACAAGCGCGCCGTGCGCGCCATCGCCGCCGAACTGGGCCTCGTCAATGCCGCCAAGCCGGACAGCCAGGACATCTGCTTTGTGCCCGATGGGCGCTACACCGGCATCGTCGATCGCATCCGTCCCGATGCGGCGCGGCCGGGCGAGATCGTCGACCAGACGGGCGCCGTGCTGGGCCGCCACGACGGCATCACCCATTTCACCGTGGGCCAGCGCAAGGGCCTGGGGCTTTCCGGCAATGCCGGGCCGCTGTTCGTGCTGAAGCTGGATGCGGTCAATGCCCGCGTCGTGGTGGGGCCGCGCAGCGCGCTGGCGTCATCGACCATCATGCTGCATGACGTGAACTGGCTGGCGCGTCCGGACGCGCCCTTCGCATGCAAGGTAAAGGTGCGCTCCATGCGCCCGCCGGTCGCCGCGACGGTGACGCCGCTGCCGTCGTCTGTTGAATCTGGGTCTCATGAGTCTGGCGGCGCGGCGCGTGTCGAACTGGCCGCGCCCGAGGACGCCATCGCACCGGGCCAGGCCTGTGTCTTCTATGCCGCCGATAACGGCCGGGTGCTGGGCGGCGGCTGGATCGCGACCGCGCGCGCGGCAGCGGCGTGATCATTCGCGGCTTGTCGATTCGAAGTGGGCGCGTCGACGAACGCCACGCGCTGGAGGAGTTGCAGCGCCGCGCCTCGCTGGAATATAGCGAGTACCGCCAGAAGCTTCTGGACAATCCCGATATAATCGAACTGCCGCGCGCCCATCTGGCCGATGGCCAGGTGCGGGTGGCCGAGGCGGATGGCCGCGTCCTGGGTTTCAGCGTCGTGCTGCCCAGGGGCGCGGGCATGTTCCAGCTTGACGGACTGTTCGTGGAACCCGGTCAATGGGGCAGGGGAATCGGCAAGGCGCTGGTCGGGGCGGAATGCAAAAGACTGGCGGCGCAGGGCGGCGGCCGGCTGGAGGTGGTGGCGAATCCACGGGCCGAAGGCTTCTATGAAAAGCTGGGCTTCGCGGTCGCCGGGGGCGTTATCACCATGTTCGGCCCGTCGCGGCGCATGGTGCTGGAGATAAAGGATTTTTCGCCCCTGCCCCGGTAATCTTGACAGCGCGGGCGCGGCCCCCCTACATGCGCGCCTTCCGCGTCCGGGAAGGGCGCGCGAACAGGCGGCACCGTAGCTCAGCGGTAGAGCAGGGGAATCATAATCCCTTGGTCGGCGGTTCAAATCCGTCCGGTGCTACCATTTCGTTTGGCCGCCCAGGGCGGTCGAACGAAATGCCAAGCGCGCCGCGCGCCTTTGTCCGCCATGTCATACTGATGTGATGACGCGCTTTCCTCCCTCTATCGAACATTTCGGGGGAGGGGGAGGGGCAAAAATGGCGCAAACGAATATTCGTCCCGCGCCCATGCAGCAGCGCTTTTCCGCGCTGGCATGTCAGCGGCAGCGTCCTTTTCGGGACATGCCTGTCCACCTGCTATCCACACTGTGACGGCCCGCGCCGATGCGGCATAGTCGCTGCGTTCGCCTGCCGGAGCCGTGATGACCGTCCTGCCTGTGACCCTGGATGACGTGAAGGCCGCCGCCCGCGCCACCGAAGGCGCGCTGGTACGCACGCCGACGCGCCGGTCCCTGACCCTGTCGCGCATCGCCGGCTGCGAGGTGTATCTGAAGTTCGAGAACCGCCAGTTCACCGCCAGCTTCAAGGAGCGCGGTGCGCTCAACCGCCTGCTGGCGCTGACGCCGGAAGAAAGAACGCGCGGCGTGGTGGCGATGAGCGCGGGAAACCATGCACAAGGCGTGGCCTATCACGCCGGAAGGCTGGGGATCGACGCCACCATCGTGATGCCGCTGGCCACGCCCTTCACCAAGGTCAAGCATACCCGCGACTTTGGCGCCCGCGTGATCCTGGAAGGCGATGACCTGAACGCGGCCAACGCCGCCGCCCGCGCCATCGCCGAAGGCGAAGGTTTGACCTTCATCCATCCCTACGACGATCCGAAAGTGATCGCCGGCCAGGGCACCGTGGCGCTGGAGATGCTGGAAGACGTGCCCGATCTCGACGCGCTGGTGGTGCCGGTGGGCGGCGGCGGGCTGATCTCCGGCTGCGCCGTCGCGGCCAGGGCCATGCGTCCGCAGATCGAGATCCATGGCGTGCAGACCGAGCTTTATCCCGCCATGGCGCAGGCATTTCGCGGCGAGCCGGTGACGCCTGCGCTTAAGACCATCACCCCCCAAACCATCGCCGAAGGCATCGCGGT
The DNA here is from genome assembly GCA_048498895.1 of Pseudomonadota bacterium. Lineage (GTDB taxonomy): Bacteria > Pseudomonadota > Alphaproteobacteria > Micropepsales > Micropepsaceae > Rhizomicrobium. Next base: position 18,093 of record JBEHXB010000008.1, on the reverse strand, counting down.
CAAGGCGCCCGGCGTGCTGACCACGCGGATTTGCCGCGCGCTGGTGAGCGGCGTGCTGGTGGTAAGCGAGGAATCCATCGAGCACGCGCTGGCCATGTTGCTGGAGATCGAGAAAACCGTGGTGGAGGGCGCCGCCGCGGCCCCCTTCGCCGCGCTGCTGACCAACCCTTCGCTGTTCGCCGGGCGCAAGGTCGGCCTTGTGCTGTCGGGCGGCAATATCGACATGCGCCTTCTGTCGAACGTGATCCTGCGCGAACTGTCGCGCGAGGGACGCATCATGACCCTGGAGCTCCAGATCGAGGATCGTCCCGGCCTTCTGGCCCAGGTCGCTTCGGTGGTGGGCGAGGCCGGCGGCAATATCCTGGAAGTCTCGCACAATCGCATGATGACCGGCATTCCCGCCAAGTCCGCGACCCTGGGCATGGTGGTCGAAGCGCGCGACGCCGAACATGGCCAGGAGATCCGCGACAACCTCGCGGCGCGCGGCTTCATCCATCTGGACGTGCCCGCCAGCCCGCGCCGCTGAAAGTCGCATCATGAAATCTGTGACTGGATCGGCGCGTTTGCTTGTGCCGGACTCATCGCCATGGTCAACTGCCGTTAACCTTTATAAGCGGAGTTGCTTCGTTTTGGCACAACCTGTTCCTAGAAAGAGCCTGTTGGGTCTGGAGCGGCTCATGCCGAAAAGCGTGGCACAACTGACAGGCATGCTGGTAACGGCGATCGTTGCCTTTGGCACCGACATGGATGTGACCTGGTCGGTACCGCTGGGCGTGTTCGCGGGCGCCCTGGCGATGTTCTTCGTTTCGCTGTCCGAAGCCGCGGACGCCTATCGCACCCGCCTGGAAAAATACCGGACCTGAAAATCCCCGAGGCGCTTCAGCCGCCATCCGGCGGGATGGAATTGAGCGCGTTTTCCAGTTCCTGGAAACTGGGCTGGGATTCGGACGGCACGCTGCCGCGGCCGATTTCCACCGACACCTGCGCCGCGTTGCCATGCAGATGCGCCACCAGGATGTCGCGGATGACGTGGTAGAACAGCGCCTCCTCGTCGACCACTGCCTTCAGCCGGCTGCCCAGCGGACCGACGATGCCATAGGCCAGAAACACGCCCAGGAAGGTGCCGACCAGGGCCGAGCCGATCATCCCGCCCAGAACTTCCGGCGGCTCGCTGATCGCGCCCATGGTCTTGATGACGCCCAGCACGGCGGCGACGATGCCCAGGGCAGGAAGGCCGTCGGCCATCGACTGAAGCGCATTGGCGCCGACCAGGGCCTCGTGGTGGTGCTTTTCCAGCTGCTTTTCCATCGCCGTCTCGACCTGGTGCGGGTCTTCCAGGCTCATGGTCATCATGCGCAGCGTGTCGCAGATGAAATCCAGCGCGAAATGATCCTTCATGACCTTGGGATAGCGCTTGAAGATCGAGGATTCGGCGGGCCGCTCGATATGCGCTTCCAGGGCGATCAGGCCCTTGGACTTCATGGTCTTGGCGAGCAGGAACAGAAGGCACAGTAGATCGGTGTAGTCCCTGGGCTTCCAGTTGGGGCCCTTGATCACCTTGCCCAGCGAACCGGCAATTTTCTTGATGTTGTACATCGAGCCGGCGATGAGCATCGCGGCCAGGGCGGCGCCGAAGATCGTCAGAAGCTCGTGCGGCGCGGCCTCGATCACCACTTCCAGGCTGCCGCCTGTCATCAGATAACCGCCGAACACGCAGGCGAAAAGAATGACGATGCCGCCAATTTGAAGCATGAAAGAAGGGCCCGGTTATCAGCCCGGTCATTATTAAGGCCAGGGCTTAAGGAGCGGTGAATTGGCCGGGATTGCCGCCGGATTGATGTGTTAACGGCTCTTAAGCTGTGGCCGCCCCGCCGCGTCAGTCGCCGGCGCGATACTGTGCGATCTGTTCGGCAAGCCTGGCCGCCACTTCCTCGCCGGCGCCCGGCTGCTGCGGCTCGCAGCGCGCGGCGCGGATGATGGCATCGACATGCAACGCCACGACGGCGGGATCGGCGGTGCCGGAGGTTTCCTCCATGTGGCGGCAAAGACCGTCGCAGATCCGCCCGGTCACCGGCAGGCCGGCGATGTCGACCAGGCCGCGAATTTTATGCACCAGCACCATCACGCGCGCGAGATCGTTTCCGCCTTGCGCCAGCGCATCGACGTAAGTTCGCACCGCCGCGCGGATCGGCAGCGCGGCAGCCTCCATCGCCTCCCCGGCCCCGGCAAGAACGGCCGGCGCGCGCAGCGCCTTCAACCTGCGCGTGGCCTCGACCACATCCAGCATATGCGGGTAATTGTCGGGTTCGATGTCCGCGCTCACAGCTCCACCTTTTGGAAATCGTCCTGGCGCCGCCATGGGCCGGCATAGTTATCGGGCCGGTGCCGGCGCCGGTCGGGTCCGAAATAGCCGGCGCAGCGCACAAAGTCGCGGGGCCGCTCCATGATCTGGGCGATGTGTGCGAAGAGCTTGTGCGAAGTCAGCGGCTTGGCGAGAAACTCGGTAACGCCGGCATCGCGCGCCTGCATCACGCGCGAGCGCTCGGCATGGCCGGTGATCATGATGACGGGAACAAAGGGGTTGGGACTGTCAGGCGCATTGCGTACCTTGTAAGTGAATTCGATTCCGTCCATGGGGCTCATGACCATGTCAGTCAGGATCAGGTCGATTGTGCGCTCTTCCAGCACCTTCAGCGCCGCGGTACCGTCCGCGGCTTCGCTGATCCGCCGTATGCCCAAACAGTCCAGCGCCGCGCGCAGCAGCGAGCGCATGTGCGGATCGTCCTCGACGACAAGAACGGAAAGCTTCTCAAATCCCATGCCGGACATTGCCGGATCCTTACAGCGCCATCACGCAAGGATAGGCTGCGGTCCCTTAGCCAAGGGTTACGGCAGGACCGGAATTCTGCCGCGGCGGCCCGGATGATCAGGCGTGCGGCGTGGAACTTTTACATTCTGATCAAGGCGTTGACCCATCCGATCGCGTTCGGTGCGGCGGGTGCGGTTTTCGATGGCGAGGGCCAGGTGCTTCTGGTGCGCCACCGCTACATGCCCGGCTGGCAGTTGCCGGGGGGCGGGGTGAACCGGCGCGAGACGCCTGGCGCCGCCGTGTTGCGCGAGCTGGCCGAGGAAGTGGGCCTTACGGGCGGGGTGGCGGAGTTCTTCGGGCTCTATACCGCGCCCGCAGGGCTGGCCAGCAATGTGATCGCGCTCTATCGCGTGACGGGGGGCGCCGTCGCCTTCAGGCCCAGCCTGGAAATCGTGGAGGTCCTGTTCGCCGATCCGCGCCGGCCACCCGCCGGCTGCACGGCCGCCACCTTGCGCCGGCTGGCCGAGCTGGCGGGCGCGGCCCCGGTCAGTCCCTGGTGGTGAAGTGCCTGCCTTTTGCTGTTGCCTTTTGCCAGGGGGGCGAATAGCGAAGAGGCCGCTGCCGCCGGTGCCCCTTCATGTCCAGTGCTTCCACGCCCAATTGGCTGATCCGCCTGGAGACAGCCGATGACGCACCTGCCGTCGAGGCACTGAATGCCGACAGCTTCGGGCCGGGCCGGTTTGCCAAATCGGCGTATCGCCTGCGGGAAGGCGTCGATCCGGTCGCGGAGCTTTCCTTTGTCGCCACCGAGGGCGGCATGCTGCGCGGCTCGGTGCGCTTCTGGCCGATCATGGTGGGCGGCCATGAAGAGCTGCTGCTGGGTCCCCTTGCGGTGGAAACCGGCCAGCGTGGGCGTGGCATCGGCATAACCCTGATGCAGGCGGGTATCGCCGCGGCCAAAAAAGGTCCCTGGCGCGGCATTCTGCTGGTGGGCGATGAACCCTATTACGCCAGGGTGGGCTTTGCCCGCCTGCCGCCGGGCCGGATCAGGTTTCCCGGCCCCGTGGATCAGAACCGTGTCCTGGGCCTGTCGCTGAAAGATGGGGAAATGCTGGCCCTGTCCGGCCATGTGCGGCGCGTGCGGATCGGCGGCCGGGTCTGTGCCGCCGGTGCGGCTGTAGGCTGAATCCTGCCGCAGTTGTAAGTTCTCCTGAAACCTGGCGGACGGCCGCCGGAAAACGGGAGGAAACGCGACATGTGCGATGAATTCATTCATCCAGGTCTTGTCACCGATTCACGGCTTTCGCGGCGCAGTTTCGGCCTGATGACGGCCGCGCTGGCGGGCACCGCGGGCAGTGCAAGGGCCCAATCGAACGTGACGGCGAGCGACGTCATGGTGCGGACGGCGGACGGCGAATGCGATGCGGTGCTCTTCCATCCGGGGGCGGACGGCAAGTGGCCGGCGGTGCTGGTCTGGCCGGACATCATGGGTCTTCGTCCGGTCTTCCGCGACATGGGCGAGCGGCTGGCTGCCAGGGGCTATGTGGTGCTGGTGGTCAATCCCTTTTACCGCTCCGCCAGGGCGCCGGTAATCGGCGACAATTTCGACTTCGGCAACCCGGAGCAGCGTGCCAAGTTGATGAGCTATCGCGGCGCGATGACCGATGACGGCATCGATCGCGACGCGGCCGCCTATCTGGCATTCCTGGACGCGCAGAAGGTGACCGACACTTCGAAGAAGGCGGGCGTGCAGGGCTACTGCATGGGCGGGGCGCTGTCGTTCCGCACCGCAGCCGCCGTTCCCGATCGCATTGGCGCGGTGGGCAGCTTCCATGGCGGCAACGGCCTTGTCACCGACAAGCCCGACAGCCCGCATCTTCTGATCGCAAGGACCAGGGCTGCATTCCTGGTATGCCAGGCGCAGAACGACGACGCCTCCAACCCCAGGATGAAAGAGGACTTGAAGGCGGCCTTCGCGGCGGCGGGCAAACACGCGACGGTGGAGGTTTATGCCGCCAATCACGGCTGGTGCGTGAAAGGCAGCCAGGCCTACAACGAGGCGGAAGCCGAGCGGGCCTGGACCAACCTCATGGCACTCTACAGAACGAACCTGGCCTAGCAATTCTCACAGCCGTAATTATGCCGGCGGCCGCAGAGCGGTTAGCGTGGCGTCATGAAAGCGCCGGCAGCGAACCATCCCAATCCGACCTGGGCGACGGCCCGCAAGGACATGGTCGGAACAAGCCTGGGATCGTCCCGGCTGTGGTTCACGGTTGCCGAAGGCATCGTGACCGAGGTCTATGGCCCGCGCATCGATATTCCCCAGATCAAGGATCTGGGCTTCATCATCGCCGACGATGCAGGCTTCTGGACCGAGCTGCGCCGGCTGGGGAACTATAGCGTCACGCTGGCCGAGCCCGGCGCGCCCGCCGTCGAAGTGGTGCACCGCCATTCCCGATTCACCTTCACGCTGCGTATCTGCCCGTCCCAGCGGCGCGATGTCCTGTTGATGCGCTATCGGCTGGAGGGCGCGAAAAACCTGCGGGTCTATGCGTTGCTGGCCCCCCGTCTTGGAGACGACGCGCAGAACAATGTGGCCTTCGCCGGCACGCACAACGGCCGCAAGGTATTGTGGGCCGAGCAGGGACCGTATGGCCTGGCGCTTGTTGCGGTCGGCCCGGACGGAAGTGATGCCTGGCAGCGCTGTTCGGCGGGCTCCCTGGAAGAAAGCGACGGCTGGCAGGACTTCCATCGCAATGGCCGGATGACCTGGCAGTATGACAATGCCGGTCCCGGCGCCGTCTCGCTGATGGGCGAGCTGCCGAGGGAAGCGACTCTTGCCCTGGGCCTGGCCACCAGCAAGGGTGCTGCGGCCACACTGGCCCTGGCCGGCCTGATGGACGATTTCGACGGGGAATGGCAGGCGCAATGCCATGCCTGGAGCGCCTGGCTGGCCGAATCTTCCCGCCCGCCCCTGCCGGAGGCGATCGACCGAATGCTGGCGCTCTCCGCCGTTGTGCTGAAGGTGCATGAGGATCGCACCTATCGCGGCGCCGTCATTGCCAGTCTCTCGGTGCCCTGGGGCGAGTCCAGCCAGAGCCGGGGCGGATACCATCTGGTGTGGCCGCGCGATCTGGTGGAAACAGCCGGCGCCTTTGTGGCCATGGGAGCCTTTCACAGCGCGCGCGACATCCTGCGTTATCTGATCGCGACCCAGCAGCAGGACGGGCACTGGTTCCAGAATCAGTGGCTGGGCGGTACGCCGTTCTGGCAGGGAATCCAGCTGGATGAGGCGGCGTTCCCCGTTCTTCTGGCGTCAATGCTGCACGATCATGGCGCCCTGCATGCCATTCCCGTCGCCGACATGATCGCACGCGCGCTGCGTTTTATCGCGCGCGAGGGTCCCACCACCGACCAGGACCGTTGGGAAGAGGATGCCGGCATCAACACCTTCACCCTGGCGGTGGCCATCTCGGCGCTAGTGGAGGGCAGCAGGTTCCTGGACGGCCCCGCGCGGGACTTTGCGCTGCGCCTGGCCGATTTCTGGAACGCCTCGCTGGAAGACTGGGCATTCGCCACGGACACGGCCCTCTCACGCAGGCTTGGCACTGCCGGTCACTACATGCGCACCGTTCCCCTGGACGGGCTGGAGCGGCGGAGGCACATGCATGCGGTCCTGATCAAGAACCTGGCCCACGACCCCGGGCTGCCGGCCAGCGCGCAGGTTTCGACCGATTTCCTGCAGCTGGTTCGCTACGGCCTCAGGGCAGCGGACGATCCTGCGATCCTCGACAGCCTGAAGGCGGTTGATGCACTGCTGAAAGTCGAGACGGATTCAGGCCCGGTCTGGCATCGCTACAACCAGGACGGCTATGGAGAGCATGACGACGGCAGCGCCTTCGACGGTACCGGATGTGGCCGCGGCTGGCCGCTGCTGACCGGCGAGCGCGGCCATTATGCGCTGGCGGCGGGCGAGGACCCGCTGGTCTATCTTCAATACATGGCGGCGATGAGCAGCCCGCTCGGCCTGCTGCCGGAACAGGTGTGGGATTGCGACCCGATCCCCGCCAGGCATCTGGAGCCGGGAAAGCCCTGTGGCTCGGCCATGCCGCTGGTGTGGGCGCACAGCGAGTTCATCAAGCTTTGCTTTGGCCGGGCGGCGGGACATGCCGTAGACCGGCCATCGGCGACATGGAAGCGCTATCAGGGCAGGCGTCCCCGGATCGACTACGGACTGTGGGGACCCAACGCGCGTCCCTCGCATCTCAAGTCCGGCAAGATGCTGACCATCGCCCTGAAAGCCCCGGCGCTGGTGCATTGGGGGATCAATGGCTGGAAAAATATCCGCGATTCAGAGACGCACGACAGCGGACTGGGGCTGCATGTGGTCGATCTTCCGGTTGCCGCCCTGGCGGCGGGCGAGACGATCCAGTTCACGTTCCTCTGGCGCGACAGCAGCACTTGGGAAGGCCGGGACTACCAGGTTTCACTGATCTAGCGCCCTTCCAGCCGCCAGGCGAGCAGCAACGCGCCGACGATCAGCAGGAGCGCCAGCCATTGCGGCAGCAGCTTCTGCTGCTCCAGCGCGGTGACGCGATAGGCGCCGTTGGCGTTGAGGCCGATCCAGTCCGTGCCGCTGGCGTCGTCGCCGGGATCGACGCGGCGGATCCGCGGCAGGCCGTCGGCCAGCCAGCGCACGCTGCCGCCGGTTGCTTCCGCGTCAGGCTTCAGAACCTCGTCGGTGGCGCGCATGTCGGCTACTTCCTTGGGGTTCAAGGGGCCCGCCGCCGCCACGGTGGAAAGGATTCCATCGGTGGCGCGATAGAGGCCCAACTCGCCCGCCTTGGCCGCGGCGCGCCAGACGCCGGGCTCGGCCTTTTTCAGCACCAGCACCTGTTTACTGCCCGACGGCATGGTCAGGCTCACGGGCGGCGTGGTCTTCGCCATGGTGTGGCGGGTGATCGCGATGTCGCCTCCGACGATGTCCGCGGTCAGGCTTTCGGCTTCCAGCTCCGGCTCCTTCATCAGCCAGTGCGCCAGCCGGCGCAGCAACTCGGCCTGTGGCCCGCCGCCCTCGAAACCGCGTGCCCACAGCCAGGTCTGTTCGCTCATCAGTTCGGCGACGCGGCCCTTGCCCACCTGGTCCAGCACCAGGAGCGGGCGGTTGCCGGGCCCCGTCATCACCGTCTGGCCGGAAATCCTGTTGGCGCCGATGATGCGGAACCAGCGGCCCCAGGTCGGCGGATTGCCGTCCCGATTGCGGCCGGGCAGCTCGCGCGTCACCGGATGGGCCATTCCATCCTCGGTGACCATGGGCTTGAAGCCGCCGGTGATGATCTCGCCGGTGGGCTGGGCCGGCAGCACGGCGCTGAGCGGTGTGCGGTAGATGCTTTCCGGCCCGGCAAATTCCGGGCCCGATGAAATCAGCAGCGCCCCGCCATCCTCCACATAGGAGGCGATATTCTGGAAATAGGCGAGCGGCAAGATTCCCCGCTCGCTGTAGCGGTCGAACACGATCAGGTCGAACGACTTCAGCTTTTCGCTGAACAGTTCGCGGGTGGGAAAGGCGATCAGGGACAGTTCCGAGATGGGCGTGGCATCCTGCTTGTCCGGGGGCCTGAGAATGGTGAAGTGCACCAGGTCGACGGACGGGTCGGCCTTCAGCAGGTTTCGCCACACCCGCTCGCCCGCATGCGGTTCGCCCGACACCAGAAGCACGCGCAACCGGTCGCGCACGCCCGAGATCGTGACCACGGCGCGATTGTTCTCCAGCGTCAGTTCGTTCGGCCCGGCGGCGGCGGAAATCTCCACCAGGTTTTCGCCCTCGTGGTTGACCGGCACCTCGATGGTCGCATCGCGGCCCACCGGCACCAGCCTTGTGCCGAAATCCTTGCCGTCGATGCGCAGGGTCAACAGCGCCTGTCCGCTCTGGCCCGCGCTGCCCAGGTCCTCGACGCGAAGGCGCATCTGCGCCTGGTGTCCGACGATTGCGAAGCGAGCCGCGTTCAGCACCGTCAGTTTGCGGTCCTTTTCGCCCTTGGTGCCGGCAACCAGAACCTGCAGTGGCGCCTTGAAGGGCATGTTGCCCGGCGGCGGGGCATCATGCACCTCGCCGTCGGTAATCATGATCGCGCCGGCCAGCCGGCCCTGCGGCACGTCGGCGATGGCGGCATTCAGTGCGGCAAAGGCCTGGGTGCCGTTGTTCTCGCCCGAGGGCGTGGTGGTCACGCTGGTTTCGCGCACCACCAGGCCCGGCTGCGCGGCAAGCTGTTCGCGGATCCTTGCCAGCGCCGCGGCTGCCTGGCCGGCGCGCTTGCCGACCTGCATGCTCTGGGAGCGGTCCATGACGATCACGGCCACATCGTCCAGGGGCGCATGCTGTTCCTTCACCAGCAGCGGGCCCGACAGGGCAAAGAGCAGGATGGCGAAGGCCAGCGCACGCGCCCAGGCGGCGCGCGCCCGCACCAGAAAGCTGTAAACGATGATAGCCAGGGCAAGGCCCCCCAGCCCGGCAAGCAGCCAGAGCGGAATGACGGGCGCGAAGGCGATGTGCATCATCGCCGTGCTCCGCCCAGCAATCCGTTTTCGCGGCCCAGCCGCTCCAGCAGGGCGGGGGCATGGACCTGGTCGGTCTTGTAGTTGCCGGTCAGCGCATACATCACAAGGTTGATGCCGAAGCGGAAGGCCATCTCACGCTGGGTCTCTCCGCCGGGCGAGGGCGTGGTGAGGAAGTGGCCGCTGCTGTCGATCGCCCAGGCCGCGGCCCAGTCGTTGCCGCCGATGATGACGGGCGAGACGCCGTCGCCGCCGCGGGCGGGTGGGGCGCCGTCCTTGGGCGCGGGCGGCAGTTTTTCCACCCACAGCCGCCCGCCGCTCCAGCGGCCGGGAAAGTCGCGCAGGATGTAGAAGGTCTTGGTCAGGACATGGTCGGCGGGGATGGGCTCGAGCGGCGGCATGTCCAGCCCCGATGTCAGCCGGCGCAGTGTCTGTTCCCCGGGCGAATTGGGGCCCTGCACCGCGCCAAGGGTCAGGTCGCGCGTGTCGAAAAAGATGGTGCCGCCCTGGCGCATATAGTCGGCGAGCTTGGCCAGGGTGTCGGGCGACAGGTTCTTCTCGCGCGGGTCCATCGGCCAGTAGAGCAGGGGATAGAGGGACAGATCGTCTTTCTGCGGATCGACGCCCATGGGCTCCAGCGGTTCATAGGATGTGCGCGCACGCAGGGCCAGGCTAAGGCCGGTCAGTCCCGCCGCGCTCATCGCGTCCACATCCGGCAAGCCGGTCTTTACATAGGCCAGGCGCGTGTCCAGCGCCGCCTTCATCGCCATGGTGTCATCGGCATGCGATGGCGAGGGATGCAGCACCATCAGCAGCGCCAGCGCCGACCCGGCCAGACGCAGCTTGCGAAGGCCAAAGCCGCGCAGCCCCAGCGCGATCACGCTGTCGGCCAGCAGCAGCAGCATCGCGGCAGCCAGCAGCCACGCTTCCAGGGGCCTGGCATGCTCGGCGCCATAGGGCTGCACGCCGGCGACGCCGAGCGGGGTCAGCCGGTCGTTGGCGCGCACGATGTTGAGGGCGCTTTCCACTTCATGGGCGCCGTAGAGGCCGGGCGGATGCTGCGCCGACACGCGGGTGCGAGAAAATTCCTTGGCGCCGATGGGCATGGTGTCGGCCGATGGGGAAACCGTCTGGCCGAAGCCGTCGAGTGTCACGACGGGGGGCAGGCTTGCCAGCCCCGCCAGTTCGCGCGCCGGCGTGCCCGCCGACAGCGCCAGAAGGCGCTTGAGCATCTCCACATACAGCCCCGACAGCGGCAGGGACGACCAGCTGGGACTGGCGGTGACATGGAACAGCACGATCCAGCCCTGTCCGTCGGCGCGCGCGGTTATCAGCGGCGTGCCGTCCGCCAGCCGCGCCCAGGCATGGGTTTCCAGGTCGGCGGACGGCTCGGCCAGGATCTGGCGCGTCACCGTTACCTCGGGCGGAATCTCCAGCCCGTTGAAGGGCGACAGGGTGGGGAAGGGCGCCAGATGCTGGGGCGCGCTCCACGCCATGGCGCTGCCCAGATAGCGGCCGCCCACCCGCAGCGGCACCGGCACCAGCGCGTCCGAACCCTCGGTCATGCGCGGACCGGCAAAGCGGATCAACACGCCGCCATGGGCGACGAATTCCTTCACCTTGCCAAGGTCGCTGCCGGATATCTTGGCCACATCGGCCAGCACCAGCACCGAAATCTTCCTGGCCAGCAAAGCCGAGATGTTGCCCTTGGAAATTCCGGCATAAGGCGACAGCGCCCGTTCCAGATAATAGACGTCCGACAACAGCGGCTGCTCCTCGCTGTTTCCGCCTTCCGAGACGATGCCCACGCTGCGCTGGGCCGCGCCCTTGTCCAGCAGCTGCACCGCGCCGGCGCTTTCCTCGGCAGGAATGGCCAGGCGGACCGTCTCGTTGCGCACTTCCATGGGCAGGGCAATGTGGCCACTGGCGCGGGTGGCGCCTGCCGCGAAATGGATCTTGGTGGCCGCCAGGGTCTCGCCGCGCGCGCCGATGGCGGCGGCTTCAATGTCCTGCGGCGCGCCGGTGCGGGCGCGGATGGCGGTCAGGGCAAAGCCCGACGCGTCGCGCGTTACCGGCGCCAGCGCCACCGGCAGATGCGCCGGGGCGAAAACGCTGGGGGTGCCGTAACGCCCCAGCGCCTTGGCCAGGGTCTGGCTATCCTGGTCGTCGATGCCGTCGCTCAGCCAGTAAAGCGCCGGGCTGGCGTCGAAGCGCAGCAGTCCAAGCGCCCTGGCGGCGCGCGCCCTATCGCCCGGCCACGGCATGGGCTTCAATTCACGCGCCAGCCTTTCGGCCTCGCCCTGGTTGAGCAGGCCCGTTGGCGCGGGACCGGCGGTGGGGATCAGCGCCACCGGACGGCCTGCCGCGCCATGCAACAGGTCCGCGATCAGGTTCTGGCGTGCTTCCCAGTCCTTGGCCGCAGTCCAGCCATTGTCCACCACCAGCACCAGCGGGCCGGGCTGGGTCAGTTGCGGCGGATGGCCCAGCAGGGGGTCGGCCAGTGCCACTATCAAAAGCGCTGTCGCCATAATCCTCAGCAGCAGCAGCCACCACGGCGTTGCGGCGGGGGTCTGTTCCTCGTCCTTCAGGTCGCGCAGCAGCCGGAAAGGCGGAAATAGAGTACGGCGCGGCAGCGGCGGAGTGACCTTCAGCAGCCACCACAGCACCGGCAGGGCCAGCAGACCAAGCAGGATGAAAGGCGCTCCAAAGCTTATCGGCAGGCCATACAGCATCGCGTCAGCCGCCGCCGATGGCGGCGTGAAGCGCGATCAGCGCACCCTGCGGCGCATGGTCGGTGCGATGGACGGTTGCGGACCAGCCCAGTTTCATGGCGGTGGCGGCGATCTGTTCGCCATGGGCGGCAAAGCGGGCGCGATATTGTTCGCGCACACGCTCGGCGCGGCCGAAGATTTCGTCCTCGTCACCGCGCGGGGATTCAAAGCGCGTGCGGCCGGTATAGGGAAAGTCCTCTTCCGCCGGATCGACCACCCGGACCAGATGGCCGGCGACGCCTTCACGCGCCAGCCTGTTGACGGTTTCCAGAACGCCCGGTTCGAGGAAATCGCTGAACCAGACCAGTTGGCTGCCGCGCGCCAGCGGCAGGCGCGGCGGCAGCGCCCCGCTCGCGGGCGTGAACAGCGCGCGGCCGATGCGCGTCAATGCCAGGCGCGAGGCGGCGGGCCCGCCCTCCATGCCCAGAAGGCCCACCCGTTCGCCGCCGCGAACCAGAAGCGAAGCCAGCGCCAGCACCAGAAGGTCGGAGCGTCCGCGCTTTGAGACCGCGCCCGAGCGGAAGCTCATGCCGGCCGAAGCGTCGCGCCAGAACCAGACGGTCTGCGCCGCCTCCCATTCGCGCTCGCGCACGAAGATGTGGCTGGAGCGCGCCGACTGGCGCCAGTCGATCGCCGCGGCGCTGTCGTGGGATGCGTAGCGGCGGAATTGCCAGAAGGTCTCGCCCATGCCCGCGCGGCGCCGTCCATGCACGCCAAGACTGACAGACGCGGCCAGGCGATCGGCCTCCACCATCAGCGGAGGCAGGCCGGCGGAAAGGCCATCGGCTTCGTGTTGAAGCGCGGAGAAACTCAATTCGCCAAGATCCCGGTAAGAAGATGAGCCCTAGAAAAGGTCATTGCACAGCCGCGCAATCACGCCGGCCGTGGTCTGGCCTTCGGCGCGGGCGGAGAAATTCAGCGCCATGCGATGGCGCAGCACCGGCTGGGCCAGCGCCACCACATCGTCGGTCGAGGGCGCAAAGCGGCCCTCCAGCAGCGCGCGGGCACGCACCGCCAGCATCAGCGCCTGGCTGGCGCGCGGGCCGGGGCCCCAGGCGATCGTCTCGCTGACGGAGTTCTTGGCCACGCCGCCATCCGGGCGCGCGGCGCGCACCAGCGACAGGATGGCCTCCACCACCTTTTCGCCCACCGGAATGCGGCGCACCAGGGATTGGGCGGCGATAAGGTCCTCGGGCGCGCAGACGCGCTCGGGCGGCCGTTCCACGCCGATGGTGGTGGCCAGCAGCATGCGCCGCTCGGCCTCCAGATCGGGATAGCCGACATCGATCTGCAACAGGAAGCGGTCGAGCTGGGCTTCGGGCAGGGGATAGGTGCCTTCCTGCTCCAGCGGGTTCTGGGTGGCCAGTACATGGAACAGGCGCGGCAGGTCGTGGCGCGCGCCCGCCACCGTCACATGCTTTTCCTGCATGGCCTGCAGCAGGGCCGACTGGGTGCGCGGCGATGCGCGGTTGATCTCGTCGGCCATCAGCAGCTGGGTGAAAACCGGCCCCCTGACGAAGCGGAAGGCGCGCTCCCCGCTCATGGATTCCTCCATCACCTCGGTGCCGGTGATGTCGGCGGGCATCAGGTCGGGCGTGAACTGCACGCGCTTGGCGTCCAGTCCCAGCACGGTGCCCAGCGTTTCCACCAGCTTTGTCTTGGCCAGGCCCGGCACGCCGATCAGAAGCCCATGGCCGCCCGACAGAAGCGTGATCAGCGTCTGTTCGATCACATCGTCCTGGCCGAAGATCACCGCGGTCAGCGCCGCACGCGCCCGCCCGAAGGTATCGGCGGTCGCGGCAAGGCGTTCCTGCGCGCCGGTGTCTGCGCTGTCCTCGAATTCGATGGCGTTCATCTGGTTCCTGGCTTGCTGGCAGGGCCGGATATGTTGCACCGTCTCTTTGAGGGGGCGCAACCCCGGTGGCCCGGAATGTCTTTGAATTTCAGCATAATCGCCGGGATTATGGCGCGATGACGGCAAGCTTTCGGCCGCGCTTCGCCGCGCCCCGTCCCGGGTGTATTCCGATACAATGACCGTGCCCGAAAACGAGGTTTTGCTGGCGGCCCTGCGCGCCCGCCTGCCGCAGGTTCCCACCGGCCTTGCCGAGCATGAGGACTATGATTTCGATCCCGCCGTCGCGGCCGTGCGGGCGGCGGTGTTGCTGCCGCTGGTTCCTGGCCCCGAGCCGGCGCTGCTGCTGACCCGCCGTACCGAACAGCTGGCGCGCCATTCCGGCCAGGTGAGCTTTCCGGGCGGTCGCACCGAGCCGGCGGATCTTTCACCGATCGAGACGGCGCTGCGCGAGACGATGGAGGAGACTGGAATCGCCCCGGGCTTTGTCACGGTCGCCGGCTATCTGGATCGCTATCTCACCGGCTCGGGCTTCGACATCCAGCCCGTGGTGGGCGTCCTGGCCGAAGGCTTCGCGCTGACACCCGACGCCCGCGAGGTGGCGGAGATATTCCAGGTGCCGCTGTCCTTCCTGATGGATCCCGCCAACCGGCGCCGCGAGACGAGAATGTGGCAGGGCCGCCGCCGCAGCTTCTACGCCTATCAATGGGGTGACCATGAGATATGGGGCGCGACCGCTGCCATCATCGTGCGCCTGGCTGACCGCATCGGTGCTATAAGCGCGCCATGAAATCTTGTGGGGTGCAGCGGTCGGCAAGGAATTTCGGGGGGTCCGGAAGGTACCTGCGGCCGTTGGTGCCCGGCAGGACAGCGAATGCGCCGGGCAAGAGGGCGGCATGAGGATCGATCCCGCCCTCCATCCCTGGATGACGGCGCCGGAAACCGTCCAGGTGATGACGGCGCTGGGCGATGCGCGCTTCGTGGGCGGGGCCGTACGCAACGCCATGCTTGGCGCGATGGTCGCCGATGTCGACATCGCCGTGCCCATGCGCCCCGAAGAGGTGCTGGCGCGGCTGAAGTCGCATGACATAAGGGCGATCCCCACCGGGCTCGAACATGGCACGGTGACCGCGCTGGTGGGCGGCAAGCTGTTCGAGATAACCTCGCTGCGCAAGGACGTGGAGACGGACGGGCGCCACGCCGTGATCGCCTTCACCGAGGACTGGGCCGAGGATGCGGCGCGGCGCGACTTTACCATCAACGCGATGTATGCCGCGCTGGACGGCGAGATCTTCGACTATGCCACCGGCATCGAGGACCTGATCGCGGGCCGCGTGCGCTTCATGGGCGACGCGAAAACCCGGATCGCTGAGGATTATCTGCGCATCCTGCGCCTGTTTCGATTTCACGCCTGGTACGGCAAGGGCGAGATCGACGCCGATGCGCTGCGCGCCGCGGCCGAAGCCAAGGACAGTCTGCGCACCCTTTCGGGCGAACGCGTGGCCAAGGAATTGTTCCGTCTGCTGGAAGCAGCCAATCCGGCGCCGGTCCTGCGGGTGATGGCGGCGACGGGCATTCTGCCGGTATTGCTGCCCGGTGCGCTCCAGTTGCCGCGTCTGGAACGGCTGGCAGAGATCGACGCCGGGAATTTCCACGCCCGCGACGCAATCCTGCGGCTGGCGGCCTTGCTGCCCGACGACGCGCAGGTCGCCAGCCAGGTGGCCGATGCCTTGCGCCTCTCCAATGTCGAGCGCGCGCGGCTGCAGGCGGTGCTCGACGGCGAGCCCCCGATCGTCTCCCGGCTCTCTGCGAGAGAGGCGCGGGGGTTGCTTTATCGCATCGGGCCGGCGCGCCTGCGCGACCGGGTGATGTTGCAATGGGCGGCCGCGCCGCGCGGCGCGAACGCCATTCAGTGGCGCATGCTGCTCACCATGGCCGAGAACTGGCAGCCGCCGCACTTTCCGCTCACCGGCCGCGATGTGATGGCGGCGGGGGTGCCGGAAGGGCCCGAGGTTGGCAAGCTCCTGTCGGCGCTGGAAGACTGGTGGGTGGATGGAGACTTTGCCGCCGACGAGGGTGCGCTGCGCGAACGGCTGGCGGCAACCATCGCGGGCCGCGCATGAAGCTTGTCGTGCTGGATAGCCTGTGGCTGCCCGGTGATCCGGTCAAGCCGAACGAAGACGCCTTCGGCCATGACGATCACGCCGCGCTGGTGATGGATGGCGCCACCATGCTGGGTGACGGGCTGATGCCCGGGCCCAGCGATGCGGCCTGGATCGCGCAGTTCGGCGCCCGGCGCCTTCTGGCGCATCTTCGCGACGGCGAGAGCGCGCGCAAGGCGCTGCGTGGCGCGCTCGAGGACGCCAGGAAGAGCTTCGAGGCGCTGCGGCGCATGCCGCCGGAAGATGTCTGGCAGACGCCTTGCGCCTCCATGATGTTGGTGACGCAGGCACCGCAAGGCCGCAAGGGGGCGCAACTGGAGTTTCTCTGGTTCGGTGACTGCGGCGCGCTGTTGTCGCAGCCGCAAAGGCCGGTGACGGTTCTGGGCGACACGTTCGAAAACCGCGCCGCCGAGGCATTGCGCGCGCAAAGGCTGGCCGGGGAAAAGCAGCTTTCACCCGCGCACGGCCTCAGCCGCCAGGAATTCCTGGTCGAGCTGCGCGCGACCCGCAACCGCATCAACGCCGGCGACAGCTGGCTGTTTTCGCCCGAGCCCAGGGCCGCCGCCCACGCCGGACGGCGCACCATCCGGGTAGAGCCCGGCGCGCATCTGCTGCTGGCCTCGGATGGATTTCTGGCGCTGGCCTCGGACTATGGCGTCTATGACGCTGACGGCCTGATGACGGCGGCGCTGGACAAGGGCCTTCACGCGCTGGGCGACCAATTGCGCGCCATCGAAAATGGCGATGCCGGGGGCGACCGGTTTCCCCGTTTCAAGAAGAGCGATGATGCCACGGCGCTTCTTTTAAGACTCGAGCCGGCCGGCCCCGCGGCGTGAGGCGGCTGGCCGGGGCAAATCAGCCGACGGCCGCCGCCACCCGATTGCCGCCTTCCCAGATCATCGACACCGCCACATAGAGCACGATCAGAAGCCCGGCATAGCTGATCCAGCGAAAGCGATGCAGCAGCCGGGCGATGACATTGGCCGCCGCGCCCATCAGCGCGACCGACAGGATCAGGCCGATGACCAGCACATCCAGATGGTCGCGCGCCGCGCCCGCCACGCCCAGCACATTGTCCAGCGACATCGAGACGTCGGCCACCATGATCTGCATGACCGCGCGGCGCATCGAGGCATTAGGATCGATGAGATCGGCCTCCTTGTCCTCGCCCTGGACGATGTCGCGCCACATGCGCCAGCACACCCACAAAAGCAGGATGCCGCCCGCCAGGGTCAGGCCGATGATCGCCATCAGCTGGACCGCAATGGCCGCCAACCCTATGCGCAGCACCACCGCCGCCGCCAGGCCCCACAGCACCACCTTCCGCCGCATGGCCGCGGGCACGCGCGCGGCGGCCAGCCCGATCACGACGGCATTGTCGCCCGCCAGGACCAGGTCGATCATCAGCACCTGGGCAAGCGCGAACAGGCCGCCGGGGTCGAACAGGGTCAGATGCACGGGGGCTCCTTTTGGAGGGGCGGGAACTGGCCGGTCTGGCGAAGCGCCTCCCCCAGCACCATCGCGGCGGCCTGGGCAACATTCAAGGACCTGAGGCCGCGCTTCAGCGGAATCACCAGGCGGGCATCGACGCTTTCATGGACGGATTGCGGTACGCCGGCACTTTCCCGGCCCAGAAGCAGCACATCCTGTTCGGCGAAGGCGAAGCCGGTATAGGGAATTTCGCCCCGCGTGGTCAGCAAAACAAGCCGGCCGGCCGGCCGCGGGGCCTCGCGGAACCTGGCCCATGAGTCGTGCCGGCGCACGTCGGCAAACTGGCGATAATCCATGCCGGCACGTTTGAGGGCCCGGTCGGTCAGGAGAAATCCACAAGGCTCGATCAGGTCGATTCCCACGCCAAGGCAGGCGCCCAGCCGCATCAGGGCGCCTGCATTCTGGGGAATATCGGGCTCATACAGGGCCAGGCGCATGGCACGGCGGCGTTTG
>JBEHXB010000007.1:0-22866 GCA_048498895.1 Pseudomonadota bacterium | reverse complement strand
TAGATTATTGCCGCCTCGCAGAGCTGTGCCACCGTCATGCCGCGCGGCCAGTTGCGGGTGGTCGCGGGCGAGACTTCCAGTACCGGCTTTTCGTATTTCACCAGCCGGCTCAGGTCTTCCTTGCCGGTGTCGGCTCGCGCCAGGGCCGCGCCCGCCAGCGACAGCTTGAAGGTCGAACACATCCGGAAGCGTTCACCCTCGCGCCAGAACACGGCGCGGCCCGTGCCGCTGTCCACCGATGCCACCCCAATGCGGGCGCCGCTGCGCGCTTCAAGGGCGCGCAATGCACTCATCACATCACGCGCGGCCGAGCTTAGGGCCGCGCCCTGCGCCGGCACCCCCAGAAGGGCGGCCGAGGCCACCAGGACCGCGCGGCGGGACAGCAGGCAAACATCATCCATTTCTGCAAACTTCCTGGCTCGGAAAATTCACCGGGACGACCAAAGCGTCGCCTAATGCATCATCACGGTGTAGATGTCGGGGGGCGTGCGCACGAGCGTGATGATGAGCTGGGTGGCGATGGCCAGTACCAGCAGGGCGAACACGATCCGCAATTGTTCGCTGCGGAGCTTGGTGCCCAGCCGCACGCCGAGCTGGGCACCCACCACACCGCCCACGATGAGCAACAGGCCCAGCACGATGTCGACCGTATGGTCGGTCACGGCATGGGTAAAGGTGGTCATGATGGCAACGGCACACATCTGGAATTGCGAGGTCCCCACCGCCAGGGTGGTGCGCATCCTGAACAGATAGATCTTGGCCGGTACCAGCAGGAAAGCGCCGCCGGTCCCCAGTATCGCCGTCATGATGCCGACCAGGAAACCCAGCACCAGGACAGGGATCGCGCTGACATACAGGCGCGAGGTGCGGAACCGCATCTTGAACGGCAGTCCATGAATCCAGTTGTGACGGCCCGCCACATGGCCTGGCATGGGCATGCCGCGCCGGGCAGCGCGATAGGCCTGCGCGCTTTCCACCAGCATCATGGATCCCACGGCGCCAAGCAGCATCACATAGCTCAGCTCAACCACGAAATCGATCTGACCCAGCCGCTGCAGGTAGGCGAAGATATAGACCCCGATGAAAGACCCGGCGATCCCTCCTATCAGAAGGATGAAACCCATCTTGAAATCGACGCTGTCGCGCGCGCTTTTGGCCAGTGCACCGACCAGCGCCGCCGCCGAGATGGGACTGGCCTGGGTGGCGACCGCAACGCCCGAAGGTATGCCGTAGAAAATCAGCAGCGGCGTCATGATGAAGCCGCCGGAAACGCCCAGCATGCCGGACAGGAACCCCGCCGTGGTTCCCATGGCAAGTATGACGACCCAGTTTACGGACAACTGGGCAACGGGCAGATAAATGTCCATCGCGTAATGAAACCTGCGCCGTAGAGATTCCGTTCTGATACGACTCGGCCGCCGCCGCAAGTTATTCGATTGCGCTAGCTACGATAGGAACCGTTGATGTCGATATAGCCGTGCGTGAGGTCGCAAGTCCAAACCCGGCCCCTGCCCTTGCCCAGGCCCAGGTCGACGGCGATCTCCACTTCCCGGCCCAACACCGCCCTGGTGGCCGCCTTCTCGCTGTAGCCGGCCGCGCGCATGCCCTTTTGCGCCACCACATGACCGCCGAAGCTGATGGTCAGGCGGTCGCGATCGGCGGGCTCGCCCGCCTTGCCGACGGCCATCACCACCCGCCCCCAGTTGGCGTCATTGCCCGCGATGGCGGTCTTGACCAGCGGAGAATTGGCGATGGAAAGGGCGATGCGCCTGGCGGACGCGTCGCTTGCCGCGCCCGTCACATCGATGCGAATCAATTTCTGCGCGCCTTCCCCGTCCTTGACCACCTGCAGCGCCAGGTCCAGCAGCAGCCCATCGAGCTTGGCGCGGAAATCGGACAGCCGCCTGTCGCCGGCCTTCACCACCGGCGCATGCCTGGCCCCCTTTCCGGTGGCGAACAGCATGAGCGTGTCGCTGGTGGACGTGTCCGAATCCACAGTGATGGCATTGAACGAGGGGCCGACACCGGCAGATAGGCACTCCTGCAGCACAGCGGCCGCCAGCGAGGCATCGGTGAAGACAAAGGAAAGCATCGTGGCCATATCGGGCGCGATCATGCCCGAACCCTTGGCGATGCCGTTGATGGTCACCTTGCACCCGTCGATCATCGCGCTGCGGGTCGCCAGCTTGGGATAGGTGTCGGTAGTCATGATTGCGTCGGCCGCCGCGCGCCAGTTGCCCGCGGCCCCCTGGGCGACCAGCTCCGACAGCACCGCGGTGATCTTGTGGGCGGGCAGCGGCTCGCCGATCACCCCGGTGGAAGCCATGAACACCTGCTCGGGGCGACAGCCGGCGACGGTCGCGGCCTCGGAGGCGATCTCGCGCACCCCTTCCATTCCGGCCCTGCCGGTGAAAGCGTTGGCGTTGCCGCTGTTGACGACCAGAACCCGCGCCTCGCCGCCCTTGAGCTTGTCCTGGCACCACAGAACCGGCGCCGAGGCGGTTTTCGAGCGGGTGAACACCCCCGCTGCCTGGGTTCCGGGAGCCAGGAGGGCGAGCATCACATCGGTCCTCTGCTGATAGCGCACCCCGGCGGCCGTGGTGGCCAGCCGCACCCCCGCCAACGGCGGGAGATTGGCGAAACTTTTGGGCGCCAGGGGCGAAACTGTGTGCCCGGCCCCGGCCGGAGCCGGCCTGGCCCTCGCCGGTTCGGGCTTTCCAGCCTTGCGGGCGGCTTTCACGGGCTTCTTTGCCCTTTTCTCTGGCTTTGGCATCGGATACCCCCAAAAGACGCGCCGCCCGCCGGTAATTGGCCGGGTTATCGGGCGCGGATCATCAGAGAATCGTCCCTTTTGGCAAGTGGTCATGTTTGACAACTGGCCATGTTTGACAAGCAGATAGCGCGTTCTTATGTCTCCCGCGCGCCTGGCCCTGCGGACGGCCCGGGCCAGTACCCCGAAAGACCGGCCCCTTTTCGGGATCCAGACGTGGGATTTAGCGGCCAAGAGGATTTCATGCTGGGTTTCAGCACGCTCGCCAAACAGCTTTTCGGCTCGGCCAACGAGCGCAAGATTCGTCCGATGTGGGCCACGGTCGCCAAGATCAACGCCCTTGAGTCGCGCTTCGTCGGCATGTCGGACGAGGAATTGCGGAACCAGACCGTCCTGTTCCGCGAACGGCTGGCCAAGGACGAAACCCTCGACGACCTTCTGCCGGAAGCCTTTGCGGTGGTCCGCGAGGCCGCCAAGCGGACCCTGGGCCAGCGCCATTTCGACGTGCAGCTAGTCGGCGGCATGGTGCTGCACTCCGGCGCCATCGCCGAAATGAAGACCGGTGAAGGCAAGACCCTGGTGGCCACCCTTCCCACATATCTCAACGCGCTGGCCGGCGAAGGCGTGCATGTGGTGACGGTCAATGACTACCTGGCCAAGCGTGACAGCGATTGGATGGGCCAGGTCTACCGGTTTCTGGGGCTGAGCGTGGGCTGCATCGTTCACGGCCTGACCGACGAGGAACGTAGCCAGGCCTATGGCGCCGACATCACCTATGGCACCAACAATGAATTCGGCTTCGATTACCTGCGCGACAACATGAAATACGCGCTGAACGCGATGACCCAGCGCGGCCACGCTTTCGCCATCGTCGACGAAGTGGACTCCATCCTCATTGATGAGGCGCGCACGCCGCTGATCATCTCGGGCCCCACCGAGGACCTGACGGAGATGTACAAGGCGGTCGACGCGGTGATGGTTCACCTCACCAAGGAAGATTACGACCTGGACGAGAAGTCTCGCCAGGTGTCGCTGACCGAACAGGGCAACGAGCATATGTCCCAGCTTCTGCGCGACGCCGGCCTTCTGACCAGCGGCGACATGTATGACACCGAGAACATCTCGATCATCCACCATGTCAACCAGGCGCTGAAAGCGCACACGCTGTTCCAGAAGGACAAGGACTATATCGTCAAGAACGACCAGGTGGTCATCATCGACGAATTCACCGGCCGCATGATGGAAGGCCGGCGTTATTCCGAAGGCCTGCACCAGGCGCTGGAAGCCAAGGAGAATGTGACGGTCCAGCCCGAGAACGTCACCCTGGCCTCGATCACCTTCCAGAACTATTTCCGTCTCTATGCCAAGCTGGCGGGCATGACCGGCACGGCGTTGACGGAAGCCGCCGAGTTCATGGACATCTACAAGCTCGATGTCCTGGAAATCCCCACCAACGTCCCGGTGGCACGCATCGATTATGACGACGAGGTCTACCGCACCGCCGCCGAAAAGGACGAAGCCATCATCAAGCTGGTGTCCGAGTGCATGGCCAAGGGCCAGCCGGTACTGGTGGGCACCACCTCGATCGAGAAGTCCGAGCAGCTTTCGGAGCTTCTCAAGAAACGCCACATCAAGCACAATGTGCTCAACGCCCGCTATCACGAGCAGGAAGCCTTTATCGTCGCCCAGGCGGGCGTGCCCGGTGCGGTGACCATCGCCACCAACATGGCCGGCCGCGGCACCGACATCCAGCTCGGCGGCAATGTCGAGATGCGCGTCAAGGCCGAGCTTGACGGCATCACCGACGAGGAAGGCCGCCAGCGCGAAATCGCCCGCATCAAGGAAGAAGTTGCCCGCAACAAGGAACGCGCCCTGGCTGCCGGCGGCCTCTACATGATCGGCACCGAGCGCCACGAGAGCCGGCGCATCGACAACCAGTTGCGCGGCCGTTCGGGCCGCCAGGGAGACCCCGGCGCCTCCAAGTTCTTCCTGTCGCTGCAGGACGATCTGATGCGCATATTCGGGTCCGAGCGCATGGAAAGCATACTCACCAGGCTGGGCCTGGAGGAGGGCGAAGCCATCACCCACCCCTGGGTCAACAAGGCGCTGGAAAAGGCGCAGCAGAAGGTCGAGGCGCGGAACTACGAGATCCGCAAGAACATCCTGAAGTACGACGACGTGCTGAACGATCAGCGCCGCGTGATCTACGAGCAGCGGCGCGAGATCATGTCCACCGACGACGTCTCCGAGCAGATCGCCGACTTCCGCGAGGAGGTCGTGGAGACGCTGGTCTCCCGCCACATTCCCGAAAAGGCCTATGCCGAGCAATGGGACTCCCAGGGCCTGCACGACGAGGTGCTCCGGATCTTCGACATCGATCTGCCCGTGCTGGACTGGACCAGGGAGGACGGTATCGCCGAAGAGGAAGTGCGCGAACGCATCCTGAAGACGGTGGAGACGCGCGCTGCGGCCCGGGCCGCCGAATTCGGTCCCGATGTCGTGCGCTATATCGAGAAGAGCCTGCTGCTGCAGATCCTGGACCACAATTGGCGCGAGCACATCGTCAACCTGGACCATCTGCGCCAATATGTGGGCCTGCGCGGCTATGGCCAGCGCGATCCCCTGAACGAATACAAGAACGAGGCCTTCGAACTGTTCGAATCCTTCCTCACCAAGTTGCGCACCGAGACGGTCGAGCAGCTGATGCATGCGCGCATCCAGCTTGCCCCGCCGCCGCTGGAATCCACGCCCCTGCCCCAGATGCACGCCATGCACCTTGACCCGCTGACAGGGCAGAACGAGATGGAGCAGCCTGGCGCTCACTGGGCGGATGTGCCGGCCGTCGATCCCAACAACCCCGCCACCTGGGGCCGGACATCGCGCAACGCGCCGTGTCCGTGCGGCTCAGGTCGCAAGTTCAAGCACTGCCACGGGGCGCTGGCCTAGCCGCCGCACGGTTATTCGACGGTCGCGCGGGCGACGGCTCGCGTCGCTCGCTTATTCGAGAGTCGTGCAGGCGGCGATTCGCATCGCGCGGTTGCCTGGGCGGCCCTTTCGCGCGTTACTTCCGCAAAAGGAATGAGTCGTGATCACCGTTCACGAAAGCCAGGGCAAGCCGGTTTGGGTCGACCTGTTCCAGCCCAGCGCCGAAGAACTGGCGGACGCGTGCGAGCGCTTTGGGTTGGACATTCCCCCGCGCGCCCGGTTGGAAGAGATCGAGTTCTCCAGCCGCCTCCAATATGAGGACGGCGTCTTCACCCTGTCGGTGCCGGTTGCACCAAACCATGGTGGAGAAGAGCACCACACCAGTCCCCTGGGATTCGTGCTGACGCAGGACATCCTGGCGACAGTGCGCTTTTCGCATCTCCACGTCTTCAAGTCCGTCGAGGAGCGGGTGAACCGGCGTCCGCGCACTGCGCCCGACATTTTCCTGGTGATCCTGGAAGGAATGATCGACTACGGCGCCGACCGGCTGGAGGAACTGCGCGACAAGGCGCTGAGGCTTTCCAGCCATATCTTCCAGAAGCCCGATCATCACCACCGCCACAACAGCCGCCGGACCGGGCGGGTGCTGGCCAATGTGCTGCTGGAGATCGGCGACATGGGCGCCAGGCTTTCCCATATCCGCGACACGCTGCTTGTGCTGCAGCGGGCCGTGCCATTCATCACCGAGCACGGCGATGCCTGGCTGGAGGCGCCGCTCAGGGCCCGGTTGAAGATGGCCGGCGCCGACGTGCAATCCCTCAACGATTACGAAGTGCACCTGACAGACAAGATCCAGTTTCTGCTGGATGCGGCGCTTGGATTCATCAACGCCGAACAGAACGAACTGTTCAAGGTGTTGACGGTCTGGTCAGTGGCCGGCATTCCGCCCGTGCTGGTGGCCGGGATCTGGGGCATGAATTTCCATTTCATGCCGGAGCTGTCCTGGCCCTGGGGCTATCCCATGGCATTGGCGACGATCGCGGTGAGCATCGCCGGTCCGCTGTTATGGTTCAGGGTCAGGGGTTGGTGGTGAGCCTATCACCTTGAAAATCCACAATTTCCTCTAGCATCCGTGTGTTCTTGCGCGATCGCCCCACAATCGATAGGGCATTGCGGATTCTTCACCTTGGGATATCCTTGCCATGTGGGTATGGCGCCTGGCGCGCCGGTGGAATCTCTAGGGGGTAGTCATGCGCATCCGCAAACCTGCGGCCGTTGTGGCCGCCCTGTCGCTGGCCTGCACAATCCCGGTGCCGTCCTTCGCAGCCTCCATTCAGGAAAAGACGGAAAGTGCCAAGGCGGAAATTCCCACCTGCACCCACCGCATCGGCACCCTGGCGGTGCGCGAGCCAGACAGCCGCTGGTGGGAGCCGCTGGGCCTGGAATCGCCCGAAGCACTTCTCAAGGTGTTCGTGATGAAGTCGGGCTGCTTCACGCTGGTCGACCGCGGCAAGGGCTTCCAGATGGCCCAGCAGGAACGCGCCTTGGCGAGCGGCGGCGAACTGCAGGGCGGATCGAATGTCGGCATGGGCCAGGTCCGGGCCGCCGATTACATCCTGGTGCCGGACATCGTGTCCAAGAATCGCAATGCGGGTGGCACCAATATCGGCGGCATCCTTGGCGGCTTCATCGGTGGCGGCGTCGGCGCTCTTGTCAGCGGCATCAACCTGTCCAGCAAGACCGCCGATGTCGTGTTGACCATTACCAATGTGCGCACTTCCGAACAGCAGGCGCTGGAGGAAGGCCATGCTTCCAAGACCGATCTCGGATTCTCGCTGGGTGCCGGATGGGGCGGCTGGGGCGGCTTTGGCGGCGCGGGGATCTCCAACTACCAGAATACGGAAATCGGCCAGGTCGTGGTCCTCGCATATATTGACGCCTACACCAAGCTGGTGGGCGATCTGGGCGGGCTGTCCGCCAATGCGGCGGCCGATGCGCCGACGCAGTCGGTCACCATGTCTCGGCCGGGCCGCATGTATGCTTCGGCCGACACCAAATCCAAGGTCGTGCGTCCTCTCGATCCCGGCATGATGCTCTACCCCACAGGCAACAAGCAGGGCGTGTGGTGGGAAGTGAAGGATGAGCTTGGAAACGAGGGCTGGGTATCCTCGCTGTCCTTCAACCTGGCGAAATGATGCACCCCAAAGCGGGGCCGCCTAAAGGTTGCGCCCCATGGCGAGGAATTTCGCGCGGCGCTGGTTGAGGATTTCATCGCCCGACATGCCGTCGAACTCCCTCAGCCCGGCCGCGATCTGGGCGGCGGCGGCGTCGATGGTGGCGGCGGGATCACGGTGCGCACCGCCCACCGGCTCGGGGATCACCGCGTCGATCACCTTGAGTTCCTGGAGGTCCTGGGCGGTGACTTTCAGCGCTGTGGCCGCGTTCTGGGCCTTGTCGGCGCTTCGCCACAGGATCGAGGCGCAGCCTTCCGGCGAGATCACCGAATAGATCGCATGTTCCAGCATGTAGACGCGGCTCGCCGCGGCAATGGCAATCGCCCCGCCTGACATGCCTTCTCCAATGATGGTCGCGATGAAGGGCGCCTTCAGCGACAACCCCGCCTCGATCGAGCGGGCAATGGCTTCCGCCTGGCCGCGCTCCTCTGCGCTGACGCCCGGATAGGCGCCGGCCGTGTCGGCGAAGCTGAGAACCGGAAGGCCGAAACGGTTCGCCATCTCGAAGATTCGCACTGCCTTTCGATAGCCATCCGGCATGGCCGAGCCGAAATTGTGCTTGATGCGGCTCTGGGTATCGTTGCCCTTTTCCTGTCCGATAAAGGCGATGGCGCGACCGCGGAAACGCGCAAGGCCCGCCACCACTGCCTGGTCCTCGGCGAAACTGCGATCGCCGGCCAGCGGCGTGAAATCGGTAAAGAGGCTGCGGGCGTAATCCAGGAAATGCGGCCGGCCCGGATGGCGGGCGACCTGCACCTTCTGCCAAGGCGACAGGCTGGCGTAGGTGTCGCGCACCATCTGGCTGGCACGCGCGGTCAGCCGCTCGACATCGCCGTCAATGTCCATCTTCGGGTCTTCCTCGGCGAGCTTTCTGAGCTCGACGATTTTGCCCTCCAGTTCGGCGATGGGGCGTTCGAAATCCAGATAATGCATGCTGCCTTGATCGGTTGGGAGCGGTTGGCGGTGTGGGCCGGAAAATGACACAGGCTTATGGGAAAGGAAATGGCCTTGGAAGCCAATAGTTCCAAGGGGTTAATGAGAGTTTTGCCGCCTTAGCGGCGCGGTTTGGCCCGTGACAGGGGGTGGGAAGCGGCGACCACCCGGCTCAAATGGTCGCGCGCCACGTGGGTGTAGATCTGGGTGGTGGCGATATCGGCGTGGCCCAAAAGCGTTTGCACGCTGCGCAGGTCGGCGCCGCCCTCGACCAGGTGGGTGGCGAAAGCATGGCGCAGCACATGCGGCGAGACCTTGGCCGGATCGATGCCGCAGTCCAGTGCCAGCGCCTTGAGCAGTTGGTGGATGCGCCGTCGCGTCAGATAGCCCTCGGCGCTGCGCGAGGCGAAGAGCCAGGGATTGGGCCGGTCCGGTTTCACGAACCGGTCGCGCACCGCCAGATAGGCATCCAGCGCGGCGCGCGCAGGCGGCGACAGCGGCGCCATCCTCTCCTTTCCGCCCTTGCCGGTGATGCGGATGAACGCCTCACGGGTGCGCACGGCGGACAGTTTGAGCCCCGCCAGTTCCGACACGCGCAAGCCCCCGCCATACAACATCTCCAGCATGGCGCTGAGCCGCAGCCCTTCCGGCGAGACATTTTCCGCCGCCTTGGCCAGCATCGCATCCAGGTCGGCGCCCGACAGGATCTTGGGCAGTGGCCTGCCCTTTTTTGGCGCTTCCAGCGTCTGGGTCGGGTCGTCGGCGCGCCACCCCTCGCCGTAAAGGAAGCCGTAGAACTGGCGCAGCGCCGACAGCTTGCGTGACTGGGTGGACGCGGCCATACCGGATGCCGAAAGCCCTTCCAGCCAGCGCCGCACCGCATCGCGCCCGGCGCGGGCCGCGTCATGGGTGGCGGCGAAATCGACCAGGTCGCGGCGGTAGGCCGCCAGCGTGTTGGCGCTTGCCCCACGCTCGGCACTCATCATGTCGAGAAAGGCTTCGATCATATGCGCCGAATCAGGCGCGCGGCGGCTCATGCCCTGCTTTAGCACGGCCCCAGCTTTAGCATCGACTCCCTTTGGTGTATCGGAAAAGTCCAGAAGCGGGCGGAAGATGACCGGACTGAAGAAGACCGTGGCGTTGGTGGGCATGATGGGGGCGGGCAAGACCTCCATCGGCAAGCGCCTGGCCGCGCGCCTCAACGTCCCGTTCCGCGACGCCGATCATGAGATCGAGACCGCCGCCGGCATGACCGTCTCGGAGATATTTTCCCGGTTCGGGGAGCCATATTTCCGCGACGGCGAGCGGCGCGTGATCGGCCGCCTTCTGACAGAGCCGCCGCATGTGCTGGCGACAGGCGGCGGCGCCTACATGGACGACACCACCCGCGCGCTGATGCGGGATGCCTGTTTTACCATCTGGCTGAGGGCGCCGGTCGATCTGTTGCTGGGCCGGGTGAAAAAGCGCCAGGGCGCCAGCCAGACCCGTCCTCTGCTGGCCAACGGCGATTTGCGGGCCACACTGGAAAGACTGCTGGCCGTGCGCGAGCCCGTCTATGCGCAGGCGGACATGGTCCTGGACTCGGCGGACGAGCCCCACGCCGTGCATTTGGACAAGATCATTGCCGCGCTTGCCGCCCATGGGCTATGCGAAGCGCCATGAACACCACCCATGCGCGCGCGCGCGTCACTGTCGGCCTGGCGGACCGGACCTATGACATCCATGTGGGCGCGCGGCTGCTGGCCGACGCTGGCGCCCTGCTCAAGCCCCTGGCGCGCGGCATCGTGCCTGTCGTCACCGACAGCAATGTCGCCGCGCTGCATCTGGAACCGCTTCTTGCGGGCTTGGCGAAAGAAGGCATCAAGGCCAGGCCCATCGTCATGCCCGCAGGCGAAAGCAGCAAGAGTTTCGCGGGGCTGGAATCGCTGACCGGCCAGTTGCTGGATACGGGCATTGACCGCGGCGGGCTGATTGTCGCCCTTGGCGGCGGGGTGATCGGCGACCTGACCGGATTCGCCGCCGGCGTGCTGAAGCGCGGCATCGCCTTTGCCCAGATTCCCACCACGCTGCTGGCCCAGGTGGATTCCTCCGTGGGCGGAAAAACTGCCATCAACGCCCGCCAGGGCAAGAATCTGATTGGCCTTTTTCACCAGCCGCGCATCGTGATCGCCGACACTTCCCTGCTGGCGACGCTGCCCAGACGCGAATTGCTTGCCGGATATGCCGAGGTGGTAAAATACGCTGCCCTGGGCGATGCGGACTTCTTCAACTGGCTGGAGGTGCATGGG
This sequence comes from Pseudomonadota bacterium, assembly GCA_048498895.1. Taxonomy (GTDB): domain Bacteria; phylum Pseudomonadota; class Alphaproteobacteria; order Micropepsales; family Micropepsaceae; genus Rhizomicrobium. The sequence continues at coordinate 11,716 of JBEHXB010000007.1, read as the reverse complement.
TCCGCCGCGCTGGCAGGCGATGATGCCGCGCTGGTTCATGCGGTCGCCCATTCCTGCCGGATGAAAGCGGCCATCGTCGAACGCGACGAGCGCGAGAGCGGCGAGCGCGCCCTGCTCAACCTGGGCCACACCTTCGGCCATGCGCTGGAAGCGGCCACCGGATTCTCCGAACGCCTGATCCACGGCGAAGGTGTCGCGATCGGCATGGCGCTGGCCTTCCGCCTGTCGGTGACGCTGGGCCTGTGTCCCGGCCAGGACGCGGAGCGCTTTACCCGGCACCTGAAAGCCATGGGACTGCCCTCGTCCATCGCCGACATTCCGGGCCGGCGGCCGGACGCGGAGGAACTGATCGGCCATATGGCGCATGACAAAAAAGCGTCGGAAGGCCGCCTGACTTTCGTGCTGCTGAGCGGCCTGGGCCGGGCCTTCGTCACCCGCGACGTGCCGATGGATGCGCTGAAGGATGTCCTGACGGGCTGAAAACTGGCATGATCCCGGCTTTTTCCGGGGCCGATCCAGCCATGCTTGTTCCCACCCTTGTTATCATCGCCCTCCTTCTGGCGGTTTCCGCCTTCTTTTCGGGCGCCGAAACCGCGCTGACCGTGGTCAGCCGCGGCCGCATGCATCAGTTGGAAAAGGACGGCAGCCGGGCTGCCGCCAATGTCAACCGGCTGGTGTCCAACCGCGAGCGCATGATCGGCGCGGTGCTTCTGGGCAATACCTTCATCAACATCCTGACCTCATCACTGGCCACGGCGGTGCTGGAGGATCATTTCGGCCCGAATGCGGTGGCGATCACCACGGCGGGGATGACAATCGTGATCCTGATCTTCGTCGAAACACTGCCCAAGACCCTGGCGGTGGCGCGTACCGACCGGGTGGCGCTGTTCGTGGCCGCGCCGCTGCGCGTGATCGTTGCGCTGCTGGGGCCCGTCATCGCGACCGTGCAATGGCTGGTATGGCGCGTGCTGTGGCTGTTCGGCGTGCGCGCCGCCGCCCAGGAGACCACAGAGGCTGCCCATGAGGAAATACGCGGCTCCATCGAGCTGCATCACCAGGAAGGCACGGTGGAGCGCGAGCCCCGCGACATGATCGGCGCGGTACTGGACCTGCGTGAACTTCAGGTAGGCGACGTGATGCGCCACCGCACGAACATGGAGAGTTTCGACATCGAAATGCCGCGCCGCGAACTGATCGACGCCATCCTGCGGTCGCAACATTCGCGCATCCCGCTCTGGAAGGACGAACCGGAGAACATCGTGCGCATTCTCCTGGTCAAGAATCTCGCCCAGGCCCTGGCCAACGCGGGCGGCGACATCGATGCGCTGGACATGATCGCCCTCACCACCGAGCCCTGGTTCGTGCCCGATACCACGCGGCTGGAAGAACAGCTGCAGGCTTTCCGCAAGCATCAGACCCGTTTTGCCCTGGTCGTGGACGAATATGGCGCGTTGCAGGGGTTGCTGACGCTGGAAGACATCATGGAGGAGATCCTGGGCAAGATCCCCGAACGCGCCGACACCCGTCCCGATGTGCGCCGCCGGCCCGATGGTTCCTATCTGGTGGACGGCACGGTGCCGGTGCGTGACCTGAACCGCGAACTGGACTGGCACTTGCCTGAAGAGGAAGCCACCACCATCGCCGGCCTGGTGATCGCCCAGTCCGGTACCATTCCCGAGGTCGGGCAGCGCTTCGCCTATTTCGGCTTCGTGTTCGAGATCATGCGCCGCCAGCGCAACCAGATCACCGCGCTCAGGATTATCCCGCCCGCCGTACCTGCCGCATGGCCGCAGAAATAATTCCGGCGGGCGTCAGCGGGGGAAGGCGGCCTAGCCGCGCACGGCCTGCTGTGCGGCTTCGCGGGGAGTCAGAAGCACCAGGGAAAGGGCATGCACCGGCCCGGCGAGCTCGGCGGAAAGGGCGGCATGAACGCGGCGCTGGCGCTCCACCCGCGCCACCCCTTCAAAGGAAGCGCTGACGATACGGATGTGAAAGTGCGTCTCCCCCACCGTGCCGTCGGCGCGGTGCGCGCCGGCATGGCCGGAATGGCGGCCGCTTTCATCGGTGACAACCAGATCCTGTGGAGCGAAACGCTCCGTCAACTTGACGCGAATGTCTTCGGTTATGCTCATGGAACGCTTCTAGCGCATGCCGCGCGCCGGACAAAGTCAAGCAATTCGTTTCCTTGTTTTTTACAATGCACGCCCCATAATCTGAACCATGGTTTCGTCCCGCCCTTCACGCTTCAAAAGCGATATCCGGATCAAGCCGGAAAAGCCGCGCAAGAAGGTGGAGCCGACGGTGCGCCTGTGCGAGGCGGAAGGCTGCATCGGGCTTGGTGAATGCCGGGTCCCGCGCTCGCGCAACAACCTTTCGGAATATTACTGGTACTGTACCGCCCACGCCCGGGCACACAATGAGTCCTGGGACTATTTCAAGGGTATGGACGACGACGCCATCATGCGGTTCCGTGACGAGGCCCTTCTGGGGCACCGCCCGACCTGGCCCCTGGGCAAGCGGGCCGCCAAGGCCCGGACCGGCCAGCGGCTGTTCCAGGAAGGCGCTTTCGAGGTGGATGACCGCCATGCGCTATTTGCAGAGGACGCGGAGAACCCCTCCCCCCGCCGCCCCGAACGCCAATTGACCCGGTTGCAGGCCATGGCAATGGACACGCTGCATCTGGCACACAACGCCACCTTGATCGAGATAAAGGCGCGGTATAAGGAACTTGTGAAGCGTTTTCATCCCGACGCGAATGGCGGCGACCGGGGCGCTGAGGAACGCCTGAAACAGGTCATCAAAGCCTATGGGGTGCTGCGCGCCTCTGGCCTTCTCACCTGAACCGGGCACCCCAGGCCCGGCCGGCGATCCGCGCGGCGGGACTTGCGGACCAATCATGAGCACCCACACCGAGACTCTCGATCCCACCATGAGGCCCGACACCGAGGTCGAGGCCGGACCGCTGTTTGGCATCGAGACCAAACTCAGGGTGCCTGCGTTCAAGACGGCAAGCGAGCATGTGCCGGAGATCGATACCGCCTATCGCTTCGACCGCGATACGACTCTGGCGATCCTGGCGGGCTTTGCCTTCAACCGCCGGGTGATGATCCAGGGCTATCACGGCACCGGCAAGTCCACCCACATCGAGCAGGTGGCGGCGCGGCTGAACTGGCCCTGCATCCGCATCAATCTCGACAGCCATGTCAGCCGCATCGACCTGATCGGCAAGGACGCCATTGTGCTGAAGGACGGCCTGCAGGTTACCGAATTCCGCGAGGGGCTGCTTCCCTGGGCGTTGCAGCGGCCCGTTGCGCTGGTGTTCGACGAATATGACGCCGGCCGGCCCGACGTGATGTTCGTGATCCAGCGTGTGCTGGAAGCTTCCGGCCGCCTGACCCTGCTGGACCAGAACAAGGTGATCCACCCGCATCCGGCCTTCCGCCTGTTTGCCACCACCAATACCATCGGCCTGGGCGACACCACCGGCCTCTATCACGGTACCCAGCAGATCAACCAGGGCCAGATGGACCGCTGGTCGATCGTCACCACGCTGAATTACCTGTCCCACGATGCCGAAGAAGAGATCGTGGCGGCCAAGGTGCCCGGCTTCGACCGCAAGGCCATCTCGGCCATGGTGCGGCTGGCCGACATGACCCGCAACGCCTTTGTCGCCGGCGACCTTTCGACGGTGATGAGCCCGCGAACCGTGATCACCTGGGCGCAGAATGCGGAGATATTCGGCGATATCGGCTTTGCCTTCCGCCTCACCTTCCTCAACAAGTGCGACGAGCTGGAGCGGGCGTCCGTCGCCGAGTTCTATCAGCGCTGCTTCGGCGAGGAACTGCCGGAAAGCGCCGCCAAGGTGCTCGTTGCGTAGCAACGAGCATCACCCGCCTTGTGCGGGTGATCCAGTTGGAAAAAGCGCGTGACCAAACCTGAGTCCCCATCCGAGCCCTTCAAGCGCGCCGTCGCCACGGCGGTGCGCAGCCTGGCGGGCGAACCGGAGCTGGAAGTCAGCTATTCCTCCGAGCCGCCGGGTCTCAAAGGCCTGAAGGCGCGCCTGCCCTCGCCGGCGCGCAATCTGTCGGCGCGCGATGTCGCGCTGGTGCGTGGCACCGGCGACGCCTATGCGCTGCGCAAGGCCTATCACGACGAGAAGATCAACGCGCGGTTCCGCCCTGCCGGCAGCGAAAACGCCGCGCTGTTCGAGGCCGCAGAGCAGGCACGCGTGGAAGCGATCGGTTCGCTGGCGATGAAGGGCGTGGCCGCCAACCTGGCCGCCGGGCTGGAGCAACGGCTGCTCAATCGCGGGTTGGGCAAGGCGCGCGCGCGAGAGGAAGCGCCGCTCGCCGACGTGCTGGGCCTGATCGTGCGCCAGCACCTGACGGGTGAGGAGCCGCCGGCATCGCTGGCCCCCGCCGTCGAACTGTGGCGGCCCCTGATCGAAGAGCGCGCCGGCAATGACCTGGACAAGCTGGGTTCGGCGCTGCGCGACCAACAGGCCTTCGCGCGCCTGACGCGAACCATGCTCAATCACCTGGCCTTCGGCAACGAAACCGAATCCGACCAGTCCTCGGATGAAGAGGCCGAGGGCGAAAGCCCGGACGGCGCCAACAAGGAAGGCGATGAACAGGAAAGCCATGAAGACGCAGAGGCTTCCAGCAGCGAAACTGCCGAAGCCGCCGAGGATGGCGAGGAGTTCGAAACCGAGGGTGAAGCCGACCAGGCTGACATGGCCGACGCCACCGAACCGGAGGACGGCGCCCGTCCGCAGCGCAACGAAGCGCCGTTCAGCCATCAGGACGAGTGGGGCTACAAGGTCTTCACCACCGAGTTCGACGAGGAGATTGCCGCCGCCGACCTGTGCGAGCCGGAAGAGCTGACGCGCCTGCGCCACTTCCTGGATCAGCAGCTCTCGTCCATGCAGGGTGTCGTGGCGAGACTCGCCAACAAATTGCAGCGGCTTTTGATGGCACAGCAGAACCGCCACTGGGAATACGACCTCGAGGAAGGCATTCTGGACGTTTCGCGGCTGCCGCGGATTGTCATCGATCCGATGTATCCGCTCTCCTTCAAGCGCGAGAAGGACACCAGTTTCCGCGACACGGTGGTGACGCTGCTGCTGGACAATTCGGGCTCGATGCGCGGGCGCCCCATCATGGTCGCCGCCATGTGCGCCGACATCCTGGGCCGGACGCTGGAGCGCGTGGGCGTCAAGACCGAGATTCTCGGTTTTACGACACGCGCCTGGAAAGGCGGCCAGAGCCGCGAGAAATGGCTGGCAGCCGGCAAGCCGGCTCATCCGGGACGGCTGAACGACCTGCGCCACATTGTCTACAAGGCCGCCGACGAGCCCTGGCGAAGGGCCAAGCAGAATCTGGGGCTTATGATGCGCGAGGGCCTCCTGAAGGAGAATATCGACGGCGAAGCCCTGACATGGGCGCACAACCGCATCAGCGTCCGGCCCGAGCAGCGAAAGATCCTGATGGTAATTTCCGACGGCGCACCGGTCGACGATTCAACCCTGTCGGTGAATGCGGGCAATTATCTGGAAAAGCATCTGCGGCGGGTGATCGAGGAGATCGAGACGCGATCCGGCGTCGAGCTGACCGCCATCGGCATCGGCCATGATGTGACACGCTATTACCGGCGCGCCGTCACCATCGTGGATGCCGAACAGTTGGGCGGAGCGATGACCGAGCAGCTGATTTCGCTGTTCGCCGAGGAAGCCGAACAAAGCGGCCGGCGCCGGCGGCGCGCGGCCTGAATCAGGCGGCCTTTTCAGCAGCCTTCTTGGCGATAGCCCGTTTCAGGCGCAGGGCGCGCGGCGACAGCTGGCTGTCCTTGCATTTCAGGATGAAGGGGTCCAGGCCGCCATTGCGGTCCACCGAGCGCAGCGCATTGGTGGAAATTTTCAGCTTGTAACGATTGCCCAGCAGCTCGCTGGCCAGCGCGATCACCTGAAGATTGGGGCGATAGATGCGCTTGGTCTTGTTGTTGGCGTGGCTGACGGTGTGGCCGACCAAAAGGCCTTTTCCGGTCAATTCGCAGCGGCGTGACATGGCGGCATCTCTTCAGATTCGCGACAATGCGCGGGTTTTTCAGGCTTTTCGCGGCCTTTTGGCGGCAAAGAGGGCTGGTTCATAAGGAAATGGGTCCCATTGGTCAAGCGCTGTTCCCCGGGAACCTTCCCGGCGCCGAAACCAAAATGCTTTCCGGGGTTTGCCCGCAACAGGCCTCGCGCCTTATAAAAAGGTGCCCTCGCCCATCAGGAAGTTCCGGATGACACGCTGCCTCCTCGTGATTGCCGCTTTGTCTGTCGCCCTCGTGCTGCCCGCCGAGATACCTGCCCTGGCGGCGGGCGGCGCGGGTGCCCAGGCCCCCGCCCTGCCCGCCTCCAAAATCCAGATGGACATGACGATCTATGCGGGCGGCATTACCCTGGGAAAGCTGGACATGGACGCCAGCATCCGGGGCGGCGACTATCACGTGGTGTCCAACCTCACCACGTCAGGGGTGGTCAACGCCTTCTGGCAGGCCGAGATTCAGGCCACCTCAACGGGCAAGCTGGGCGATGACCGTTTCCAGCCCGGCCTTTACGACAGTTTCGATATCGGCCATTCCGGCAAAAAGCAGGAAGTTTCGCTGACCTATGATGGTTCGGGCCCGCCGCGTCTTTACGCCGATCCCGCCTATTCGGTCACCGGCTATGAGGTAAAGCCGGAAGATCAGAAAAACACGTTCGACCCGCTCAGCGCGGTGATGTTCATCGTCAGCGGCGCCGGCGCGACGGCCGGAAATCCCTGTGGGCTCGTGGCTCCGGTTTTCGATGGGCGGCGGCGCTACAATATCGAGATGAAGAAGGTCCGCGACATCGAAATCGACATGGATAACGGCCTGTACAAGGGCAAGGGACTTCTGTGTTCCATCAAGTACCGGCAACTGGCCGGCTTCAAGCCGCGCGTGATCAAAGCCAATGAGAGTTTCCCCGTCATCAATGCCTGGATCACCACGGTCCACAGCAACGTCACGGGCCGCGATTACGTGGTTCCCCTGCGCGTCTGGGCGGATACCAAATACGGTGTGGTCGCGGTACTTGCGAACAGTGTGAAGGTCGACGGGGTCCCGCCGGGCGGCATCAAGTCCTGACCTGCGAGCATCGTCCGACATGGCGGGATGCTCCGGGTACGGAATGGAGTCCTTCGCCCTTGGCAAGGGACAAAAATTGGACCTTTCCACTACATGTGGTGGCTGACGATCCCGGGATGACGGCTAAATGTATGAGAACAAAGGCAGATATTCGATTGGTTAGTGATTCGGGCCGTGTTCGTTCCGCATACGTGCTAATTCCCTGACTTCAATCCACAGCGTCCAATCCAGGCGCAAAGCCTCTTTGCTCTTGCGCCGGTCCACCGACAGGCCATCTAAGGCACATGGATATAGCCCGCCCTGCCGCCAAGGTGACGGCGATCCTGGGGCCCACCAACACCGGCAAGACCCACTTCGCCATCGAGCGCATGCTGGCGCACAAATCCGGCATGATCGGCCTGCCGCTGCGCCTTCTGGCGCGCGAGGTCTATGACCGCATCGTGCGCCTGCGCGGGCCCCATGAAGTGGCGCTGGTGACCGGCGAGGAAAAGATCGTCCCCAAGGCGCCCCGCTTCTATGTCTGTACGGTCGAAGCGATGCCGCTGGACATTCCAGTGGCGTGCCTGGTGATCGACGAGATCCAGCTCTGCGCCGACCCGGAACGCGGCCATGTCTTCACCGACCGGCTACTGAATGCGCGCGGAGCCGAAGAGACGCTGCTGCTGGGCAGCGACACGATGCGCGGCAGCATCCAGCGTTTCGTGCCGCGCTGCTGGTTCACCACCCGGGCGCGCTTTTCCGATCTCGCCTATACCGGGTCGAAGAAGTTGACCCGTCTGCCCCGGCGCTCGGCCGTGGTCGGCTTTTCCGCCGAGGATGTCTATGGCATCGCCGAAATCATCCGCCGCCAGCGCGGTGGCGCCGCGGTGGTGTTGGGCGCGCTCAGTCCGCGCACCCGCAACGCGCAGGTGGAGCTCTACCAGTCCGGTGACGTCGATTTCCTGGTGGCGAGCGACGCCATCGGCATGGGCCTGAACATGGATGTCGATCACGTCGCCTTCGCTGCGCGCGAAAAGTTCGACGGTGCGCGCATGCGCCAGCTGCGCGCCGACGAGATAGGGCAGATCGCCGGCCGCGCCGGACGCTTCCGCAGCGACGGCACCTTCGGCGTTACCGCCGACTGCGAGCCGTTCGAGGAGGAACTGGTCGGCCGGGTGGAGGGTCATCGCTATGACCCGGTGCGCGTTTTGCAGTGGCGCAACGCGGCGCTGGATTTCCGGTCCCTTGAGCGGCTGAACGAAAGCCTGGATGCGCCGCCGCCGGAACGCGGCCTGACGCGCGCGCGGCCGGCCAGTGATGCGGTGGCCCTGAAAATCCTTTCCGAGGACGAGCAGATCAAGGCCATCGCCACGGCGCGCGATGCGGTGACGCGGCTGTGGCAGGCCTGCCAGCTTCCCGACTTCCGCAAGATATCCACCGATGAGCATGTCCGGCTGGTGCGCGCCGTCTACCAGTTTCTGTCGGGCAAGGCGGGCGCAATCCCCGACGACTGGATGGCGCGCCAGATCGCCCACGCCGATGTGACCGAAGGCGATGTGGCGACGCTTTCCGGGCGTCTGGCGATGATCCGCACTTTCACCTATCTCGCGCACCGCCCGGGCTGGACAGCCGATGCCGCGCACTGGCAGGCCATCACGCGTGCTGTGGAAGACCGGCTGTCGGACGCGCTGCATCAGGCGCTGATCCAGCGCTTCATTGACCGGCGCGCGTCGGTGCTGATGAAACACCTGCGCGATGACGAGTTCGCCCCGCTGGCACTGGACGAAGCCGGCGGCGTCTCGATCGGGGGCGAGACGATCGGGCGGCTGGACGGCTTCCGCTTCGTGCCGGATCCACGCGGTGTCGATGAAACCGGGCATGTAATGCGCGCCGGCCGCTTCCAGGCCCGCACGCTGCGCGCCGCCGCGCTCAAGGGACTGGAAAGCGAGATTGCCGCCCGCAGCGCCGCGCTGGCGTCGGCCGAAGATGGTGCGATCACGCTTAGCGAGCATGGCAAGCTGTGGTGGGACGGCGCCATCGTGGCAAGGCTCGCAAAAGGTTCATCGCCGCTGAGGCCCATCGTGCAAGTGCTCGCCGACGAGCATGTGAAGGCCGAGCCCCTGGAACAGCGCCTCCAGGCGTGGCTGGCGGCCCGCATCACGGACCGTCTGGGCGCGCTTGAGGCTCTGCGCGATGCCAGCCAGGCGAAGACGGGCACGCATGGTGCGTTCGAGGGACCCGCGGCCGGCATTGCGCGCGGCATCGCCCACCAGCTCGCGGAAAATTTCGGCGCCCTGGATCGGAGCATCCTTGGCCTGCCGGACAAGCTGGGTCCGGTCCTGCGGGCGCTCAGGCCTTTCGGCGTCTGGTTCGGCCGCCGTCACGTCTATATGCCCCGACTGCTCCGCCCCGATGCGGCGGCGCTGCTGACGCTGTTGTGGGGCGTATGGGAAGGCAAGGATGCACCGCCCGCTGCGCCGCCACCGGGCCTGACTTCCTTTGCCATCGACAAGGGAACCGATCTTCATTCGCTCCATGCCGCGGGCTTTGCCGTGATTGCGCGCCGGGCGATCCGCTTCGACATGCTGGACCGGCTGGAAGACGAACTCGAAAAGGCGCTGGCCAACGGCGCCGATGCCGACAGCGTGCTGACGCGGGTGATTTCGCTCCTGGGCGCGGGCAAGGAGGAAGGCCGCGCCGTCCTTTCCGCCCTGGGCTGGCAATTGGCCGAGGTGCAAGGCGCAAAGCCCGTGTGGCGCAGGAAACCCCGCGCGCGGCCAAGGCCCAGGCGCAAAACCGCCCCGGCACCCGTGAAAGTCGATCCGCATTCGCCCTTTGCCCAGCTGGCCAAGCTGGTCCGGCACGCGTGAGCGACCGCATCGACAAATGGCTGTTCTGTGCCCGCTTCTATCGCACTCGGGCCCTGGCGCAGGCTGCGGCCAGTTCAGGCCGCCTGCGCCTGAACGGCAACCGCGTGGAGAAACCGGCCCAGCCCCTCAAAGCCGGCGACGTCCTGACCATTGGGCGGGGTGGCCAGGTCATGGCCCTCAAGGTGCTGGCGCTGGCCGAACGGCGGGGCCCGGCAAGCCTTGCTCGCACCCTTTACGAAGTTCTGGAATGACCCTGTTGCGACTTATTCGCACCCCAGGTGCGCTATTTAAGTCCTTGCCACTGAGGGCCGCGCGCCGTATCCAAAACCCGTTTTTCGCCTTCCGGAGCGCCTTGGAATGACCTACGTCGTCACAGAAGCCTGCATCAAGTGCAAGTTCATGGACTGCGTGGAAGTCTGCCCGGTGGACTGCTTCTACGAGGGCGAAAACATGCTGGTGATCCACCCTGACGAATGCATCGATTGCGGCGTGTGCGAGCCCGAATGTCCGCCCGAGGCCATCAAGGCCGATACCGAGTCGGGCCTGGAGAAGTGGCTGGCGGTGAACGCCGAATACGCCAAGGTCTGGCCGAACATCAGCCAGAAGGGCGAGCCGCCGGCGGACGCCAAGGAGATGCAGGGCGTGCCGGACAAGTTCGAGAAGTTCTTCTCGCCCAATCCGGGTGAAGGTTCCTAGGGAACCTGTCGCCCGGCCGTCTGAAACCCAGGCTCAGGGAATACCCCAGATTAGGCGGCGCCCCGCCGTCGGCGCTGACGCTGGTAACTCCGCCCGCGAAGCCGGCAGAGGCCTGTTCCCGTCGCAATACTGATCCGCGAAAGAAGCAATACTGGCAAGCTTTTGAATTTGCGGGGAATTCCAGACGGGGGTCAGATAAAATCCCGCAAATTCAATATGTTGGCTTCACGGTCCTTCCTATTTCAGGGAATGTGTGATAGCTTCTTCTTCGTTCAGATACGTGACAGACGCGCGCGCCGGCCCACTGCCGGGCGATAGTTCGCAACTTGTCCGCAACCGGAAAAAAGCATGACCCTCAAGCCCCCCGTCGCCAAGGCCGCCCTGACCGCTGCGACCCCCGCCAAGAAGACCCCTGCCAATTCCAACAGGAAGCACGAGTTCAAGACCAACGACCACGTCGTCTATCCGACCCATGGCGTCGGCAAGGTTGCCGGCATCGAAGAGCAGGAAGTCGCGGGTTACAAGCTCGAGCTTTTCATCATCGAGTTCGAGAAGGACAAGATGACCCTGCGCGTTCCCGTCGCCAAGGCCAAGGCTGTGGGCATGCGCAAGCTCTCGACCCCCGAGGTCGTCGGCAATGCGCTGAACACGCTGAAGGGCCGGGCCCGCATCAAGCGTACCATGTGGTCGCGCCGCGCCCAGGAATACGAAGCCAAGATCGATTCCGGCGACCTGGTCTCGATCGCTGAAGTGGTGCGTGACCTGCACCGCGCCGGCGGCCAGCCCGAACAGTCCTATTCCGAGCGTCAGCTCTACGAAAAGGCCCTGGCCCGCATGGCCCGCGAAGTCGCCGCCGTGGAGCGGACGGACGAAGCCGCCGCCGTCAAGCGCGTCGAAGGCATGCTGACCAAGAAGGCCGCCTAACACATAAACCGACCCTCTATCGGTTGAAGAAGCCCGGCACCGCGAGGTGTCGGGTTTTTTCTTGACGTTGCCTCGCGGGGGAAACTCCGCCGCGAAGG
>JBEHXB010000006.1:0-25496 GCA_048498895.1 Pseudomonadota bacterium | reverse complement strand
GGGGCATGGGCAGGGCAAATCCCACCCGGTGATACCGCCAGGCTCCCTCCGGTTTGACAGTTCGACGCGCCTTTCGAAGTCTAGCCGCCGGACGACAAGGAAAGATATTCATATGGCGGATAACGCCGCCGCAGGGAAGATAAAGGTCGCGATAATCGGATCGGGAAATATCGGGACAGATCTCATGATCAAGATCATGCGCCGTTCCGACTTACTGGAAATGGGGGCGCTGGTGGGAATAGACCCCGCAAGCGATGGGCTTCGCCGCGCCGCGCGCATGGGCGTGGCCACGACCGCGGAGGGTATCGACGGTCTGGCCCGGCTGCCGATCTGGCCTGACATCCGCGTGGTCTTCGATGCCACCAGCGCTGCAGCCCATGAGCGCCATGATAAAGTCTGCCGCCAAGCCGGCAAGGTGGTCATCGATCTGACGCCGGCCGCGCTGGGCCCGTATCTGATACCCATCGTAAACGGGTCAACCGCGATGCAGGCCGATAACGTCAATCTTGTGACTTGCGGCGGGCAGGCCACGATCCCAATCGTGGCGGCGGTCAGCCAGGTAGCTGAGGTCCATTATGCGGAAATAGTTTCGTCCATAGCGTCCCGCTCGGCAGGCCCGGGCACGCGCGCCAATATCGACGAATTCACCCAAACCACGGCGCGCGGCATCGAGGTGGTGGGTGGCGCGGCGAAGGGCAAGGCGATCATCATCCTTAACCCGGCCGATCCGCCCGTCATGATGCGCGGCACGGTATTCACCCTGTCTTCGGGCGCCGACGAAGCCAAAATAGAGGCGAGCATCATGCGCATGGTGGAGAATGTGCAGCGTTATGTACCGGGCTACCGCCTCAAGCAGAAAGTGCAGTTCGAGCGCTTCGGCTCCAACATGCCGGTGACCATACCAGGCCTCGGCGATTTCGAAGGTATAAAGAGCTCGGTGTTCCTGGAGGTGGAAGGGGCTGCTGATTATCTTCCCGCCTATGCGGGAAACCTGGACATCATGACGTCGGCGGCGCTGCGCACGGCGGAAGACATCGTGCGCAGTCGGTATCGGCAGGTTGCCTGAGATGTTCGATCCGACCCGAGACCGGCTTTATATTCAGGACGTTACGCTGCGGGACGGCATGCATGCGATACGCCACCGCTACAGTCTGCAACAGGTCCAGGACATCGCCAGGGCGCTGGATGCGGCAGGCGTAGACGCTATCGAGGTCGCCCACGGCGATGGGTTGAGTGGCTCATCCTTCAATTATGGATTTGGCGCCTGCACGGATTGGGAGTGGATCGCGGCTGTCGGGCAGGTGATCCGCCACGCCCGGCTGACAACTCTTTTGCTGCCCGGCATTGGAACATTGGAAGACTTGCATCGCGCGCACGATCTGGGCGTCACTTCCGTGCGTGTCGCCACCCATTGCACGGAAGCGGATATTGCCCGGCAGCACATCGGTTTTGCACGCAAAATCGGTATGGATGTATCCGGCTTCCTGATGATGAGCCATATGCTGGAACCTGAAGACCTGGCCCGGCAGGCCCATCTGATGGAGGATTATGGCTGCCACTGCGTCTATGTCACTGACAGCGGCGGCGCGCTCGACATGGACGGCTACCGGAAACGGCTGGAAGCCTATGACCAGGTTCTGGATCCGGCTACGGAACGCGGCGTGCACGCGCACCACAATTTATCGTTGGGCGTCGCCAACTCGATCGTCGCCGTCCAGGGCGGCGCGCGGCGTGTCGACGCCAGCTTGGCGGGGATGGGCGCGGGTGCGGGCAACGCGCCGCTCGAGGTCTTTATTGCGGCCGCGAACAGGAAGGGTTGGCAACATGGTTGCGATCTTTTCCAGTTGATGGACGCCGCGGAAGACCTGGTGCGCCCGTTGCAGGACCGGCCGGTGCGCGTCGATCGGGAGACGCTATCGCTAGGCTATTCAGGTGTTTATTCTTCCTTCCTGCGCCATGCAGAAAAGGCGAGCAGGGATTACGGTCTGGATGTGCGATCGATCCTGGTAGAACTGGGACGTCGGGGGTTGGTCGGGGGACAGGAAGATATGATCACCGATGTGGCGCTCGACCTCCTCAAGGCGGGGAGTGCGCAAGTCAATCGGTAAGGAACAGTTGGAGCAATTCCGTCAGCGGGGGGCGCGGCGGCTGCAAGATAAGTCCGAAAAGCAGCAAAGGGGAACGGGATGCTGTACGAACATATCAAGGAAGGCGCAGTTGTTCTCTCGATTCCGGATGATGAGAGTCTGTTCTGCAAGAAGAACAACCTTATCTGGAAAGCATTCGCAATCCTGAAGGCTTTTCGTGATCCCGATGAACGGTTGACCTGCCAGGAACTGAGCCAACGTGCGCGTCTGCCCAAGGCTTCCGGCCATCGCCTTATCCTGACTTTGGAGGAAATCGGCGCGGTGGTGCGTGGCCCCCAGGGTCGCTATCAGCTGGGCATGCTGTTTGTCTCGCTTTCGCAAAATGTCGCAAAGCATTCGCTGCTGCGCCGCGTCGCCGAGCCGGTCTTGCGTGACTTGGCGAACGACCTTGAAATGACGGTACACATGGGCGCACTGAACGGCGGCATGGTCACTTATCTCAGCAAGATCGCCGTGCCCGGATCATTCCAGACCCATACGAAGCCGGATGCGCAGCTTGAGGCCTATTGCACGGGCCTGGGCAAGGTGCTGCTTGCCGCCTTGCCGGAAGAACAGCTCGAAAGTGTCATCATGGACGGAGCGCTGGTGGCGCTGACCCCCTTTACCATAACCGAACCAAATCGGCTTCGCGCGGAACTGGTCAAGGTGCGGAACCAGGGCTTTGCCGAGGACGACCGGGAAACGCGTACCGACATGCGTTGCCTGGCCGTTCCGGTGCGGGACGGGGCGAACTTCGTTGTGGCGGCGATTTCCTGCACAGCGCCTTTTGAGCAGATTTCAGACGATAACCGGACAGCATTGTGTGGGGTCCTGCACGCCGCCTCTCGCGCTGTCACCGCACGGCTATATCCCAGCTTGTAGACAGTATCCGGAATTAAGACAGGCCCGACACACATCGTGCGCCGCATCTTTGCTGCGCGCGCGCTGAGAGCGCAACCGGGCCAGCAGAATCTCGTCCCATGAGATTTCCGCGTAGGCGATTTTTGACATCGCAAGTTGGCGCAGGCTCTGTTCCGCACACGAACCGCTATCGGAAAGCGGCAGACGCGGAGGGAGAGTTTCATGAGCAGCTTTCGCAATCATCTTTACGTTGGCGCGTCCCTTGCGGCGATGGCGGCGACGTTTTCTGCCGGGCCAGGCTTTGCCCAGAGCGCTCAAGGCGGCGCCGCACCGGTCGAGCAGGTTACCGTCACGGGCACCAGTATCCGTGGGGTGGCGCCTGTCGGTTCCAACGTGATCACCGTTGACCAGGGCGCGATCCAGCAGAGCGGCTCCGTCAACATGCAACAGTTGCTCAATACGGTGACCGCAATCAGCACTGCCAATGCCCCGCCCCAGGGTGTGAACAACAACTCCTATTTTGCGCCACAGATCCATCAGCTGGCCGGCTCGATCTCCAACTCCACCCTTTCGGTTGTGGACGGCATGCGCTTCGTCGGCGCGGGTGGCGACACGTTGGCCGATCCCAATATCCTTCCTACCGCCGCGATCCAGCGCGTTGAGGTACTGGCGGACGGGGCATCTTCCGTCTACGGCTCAGACGCGGTGTCAGGCGTTGTCAATTTTATCACCCGCAACGAGTATGAGGGCCTGGAGCTGGGCCTGCAGATGGGCTACGCCGACCAGTACAATACGACATCGGGCACCCTGTTATGGGGAACCAGCTGGGACAAGGGCTCGGTGATGGTAGCCGGCGGCTACCTGTTCCAGAGCAATTTGCCGGGCAGCGCCCGCCGATTGACCTCGATGGGCGACTTCCAGTCTATCGGCGGCAACAATTACGACAACGTTTATGGTTGCCCAACGGCGGCGATCGCGGTCCCCGGAATTTCCGGCATCTTCCTTTCGCCCGGCGATACCAAGGCGGCCAGCACCAGCCCCATTCCCGGCACGCTCGGCCAGACCACCAAGAACTGCAACATCCAGCCCTATGGCGACGCGCTGCCGGAATCGTTACGTCAGAATGCGCTCGTCAAGGTTCGGCAGGACATAACGAACCGCCTGCATGCCTCGGTAATGCTGGTGATCAACGACCTCACCGTCGACAAGCGTGAGCAACCCGGCCAGATCACGAGCAATACCGTCGTCTATGGTCCTGGCTATACCGCGCCCGGCTTCAACAGCGGCCAGATCAATCCCTTCTACCAGGCGCCCGCGGGTGCACCCGGCGCGACCTCGGAAAAGGTGAGTTGGGTCGACTTGATGGGCCGCGGCGCCGACGGCGCCAATTATGGACATAGTCTGACCAACGAGAAGGTCTACTATGGGCAATTCGCGCTGATCTACGACCTGACCGAAAAGTGGCAAGCCAAGTTCTCCGACGCCCTGGGCTGGAACGGCTATGGCGGCCGGTCGGTCAACACCTTCTGCAAGTCCTGCGCGACACTGGCCCTGAACGGCACCGCCCAAGCAAATGGCAGCACGACGGCGACCAATGTCTCTGGGCGCAATATCGTCTCGCTCAACCTGCCACTGACGTCTGCCAACGCGCTCGATGTGTGGAATCCCGCATCTTCGAACCGCACCAACACATTGGTGCGCCAGCAGCTGTACAGCGACATCTCGCAGAGCAACCAGGACAACACCATCAACCAGTCCCGCATTGAGGTTGATGGTCCCCTGTTCTCGCTGCCGGCCGGTGACGTCAAGGCGGCCTTCGGCGGCGAATACGCCAACTACCACCTTTATAGTTTCAGCAGCGGCTCCCAGGGTACCGGCGCCATCGTCAATGGCGCCACGGTTTCGGTGTTCAAGTCACGGCGCAACGTGCTGTCGGGATTTGCGGAGATCAACGCTCCGCTGATCTCGCCGGAGATGGGCATTCCCCTGGCCCAGAAAGTGTCGATCGATGTGTCGGCGCGCTACGACAAGTACAGCGATGTCGGGCCGACCTTCAATCCCAAATACGGCATTGACTGGAGCATCGACGACAACGTCAAGCTGCGGGCCAACTATTCGACCTCCTTCGTGGCAGTGCCGGTCGGCATTTCCGGCGACCCCAGCCAAGGTGGGCGCTATGGCGGCAGCGGCGCCAGCATCGCTCCCCTCTCTCCGGTACCGGTCGCGGCCTTCCCGCAAGTCACCCAGCTCCCGGGTTGCGCCGGGCTGCAGCCGGGCGCTGTGTGCCAGCTCGGCTCGACACTCAATCCCGGCCTGATCCGCCAGTATGGCAGCGCCTTGGCGCATGCCAAGCCACAGGAAGGCAACGGCATCAACTTGGGTGCGGACATCACGCCTCAGTTCATCCCGGGCCTGCTCATAAACATCACATATTTCGACCAATCCTATAAGGGTGGCATCACCGCGCCCAACCACACCCAGATCGTCAATACACCCTCGGCCTATCACCTGCTGACACTGTGCCCCAGCGGCTGCACCCAGCAGCAGATCGACGAATTCACCCGCGTGCCCTATGGCGGTGCGGTCGCCGGCCAGTTGCCGCCGACCATCTACTTCCTGGAGAACCACGACGAGAACAATGTGCTGGACTTGATCATTCAGGGCCTGGATATCTCGGCGACCTACCAGATCGACACCGATTACGGTGAGTTCCACATCTCGGATGGTACCACCCAGTTCCTGCGCTTCGATGAAGGGCTTCTTGGCGGTACCAAGTTCAACGTGCTCGGTACCTCGGCCTTCAACTCGACATTCCCCAGCGTGGCGATGCAAACCCGCGTCAATGTCGGCTGGTCCCAGGATGCATGGCAGTTCGATGCATTCATGAATTGGACATCAGCCTATCGCAACATCGGTGCAACGGCCGCGCACACGCCCACCGCCGACGCCAACGGCGCGCTGGTGGTCGGTGGCGACCATGTGGAAGCCAATATCACCTTCGACGTCCATGGTGCCTACAATTTCCCCGACGGGATGTTGGCCGGCGACCAGATCTATCTGGACGTCAAGAATGTCTTCAACCGGCAACCGCCTTTCTACAATTACGCGGTGCCAAGCAATACTTACAGCACCAACGGCATCAACACCTTCGTGTCCAATCCCATCGGGCGGCTCATATCCGCAGGCATCCGGGCGAATTTCTAGGGGCAAGGGTAATGCAGTCGTCGAGCTGGCTTGCTGTCTTGTTGGTTATGGTGTCCACGGCAGCTGCCGCCGCGGACGCACCATACGATCTTGATCTGTCACCCGGACCCCGGCTGGTTGGCACGCGGGCCGACAGTTCGGGAGGAGGCAGTGGGACAGTCGCGGTGAACGGCGATCGGCTGACTCTGGACGGAAGTTTCCATGGGCTGAGCGGAAAGCCCACCGCGGCCCACATACTGGCCGGACCGGCGCCCGGCGTGCGTGGCCCGGTTATCGGCAATCTGGCCCTGACTTTGTCCGGCGTCGATGCCGGAACATTCCATGCAGAGGTGAGGCTGAACGCCGCCCAGCAGGCGCTTTTGCACAACGGCGGCCTTTACGTGGAGATCGACAGCGGAGCGGCGCCGGAAGGCGACCTTTGGGGCTGGATCATGCCGCAATAGCGGTATGGGGAGATGGACAGGATGTTAAGGCATTTTCGCATAGCCGCAATCGCAGCCGTCGTATGCAGTATTTCGTCATATGGAGTCCAGGCGCAGCAGGACACCGGCCCCTTTGCTGCCAGGCAGGCTTCTCAAGGTCACAGCGACTACACCAAAAACTGTTCCGGATGCCATCTGGACAATCTGATGGGCGGTGGAGAGGTACCTTCGCTGGCCTCTGGCAACTTCATGAGGAGCTGGGGAAATCGCTCCACGAGTGATCTATACAATTATGTTCGCTCAGCGATGCCCCTGGGCAAGGGCGGCAGCCTGAGCGATGCCACCTATCAGAACATCATCGCCTTCTTGCTTCAGGCCAATGGCGCCACCCCGGGTGGGACGCCCTTTACCGGCGCAGAGAAAGTGCAGATCGGCACCATCACCAATGGCAAGACCCCACCAGCGCTTTTGCAGGCCAGCGGCGGCAGACCCGGTCCGCAGCCGATTGCAAGGCCAGGTCTGAGCCTGCGCGGCCACATCGAAAATTATGCTTCGGTTACCGATTCGATGCTGATCGACCCGCCAGCCGAAGACTGGCTGATGGTGCGGCGGAATTACCAGGGCTGGAGCTTCAGTCCGCTCAAGCAAATTGATCGCCACAATGTCGGTTCACTTCAGCTCAAATGGTCATGGGCGATGAACGAAGGGGGGGCGAACGAGACATCGCCCGTCGTTCACGACGGCGTGATGTTTCTCTACAACACCGACAATATCGTCCAGGCTCTCGACGCGAAGAGTGGAAAACTCCTCTGGGAAAACCGCATCGGGCCAAAATCGCCGGTACTTTATGGTGGCAATCGGGGCATTGCGCTGTTTCAGGACAAGGTTTTCCTGAACACCACCGATGCGCACCTGGTAGCCCTCGACGCAAGGACCGGCCAGACGGTCTGGAATGTGCCTCTGTCGAAGCAGCGTCACGCCACGACCGGCGGAGTCATTGTTGTACATGGCAAGGTGCTTAGTGGTCTGACCGGATGCAGCTCCTATCAAAAGGAAAAATGCTTCATTTCCGCCCACGATGCCGAAACCGGCAAACTGTTATGGAAATTCCAGACCGTGGCGGAAAAAGGCCAACCAGGAGGAGACTCCTGGAATGGCATAGAAGATCTGTTTCGAGCGGGCGGCGATACATGGATCGCGGGTACTTATGATCCGACCCTCAATCTCACCTACTGGGGCGTAGCCCAGGCCAAGCCCTGGATGCGTGCCAGCCGCGGCACCGCAAACGGGGAAGCGCTTTTCACCAGCACGACGCTGGCGCTGGATCCTGATACCGGCAAACTCAAATGGTATTACAGTCACGCGCCCGGCGAGAACCTGGACCTGGATGAGGTATTCGAGCGGGTGTTGGTCGATCATGGTCCCCAGAAAACGCTAATGACCATTGGTAAGGTGGGCATTCTTTGGAAGCTTGACCGCACCAACGGCAAATTTCTGGATTATAAAGAAACCGTGCTTCAGAACGTCTTTGCCCACATCGATCCTGAAACGGGCGTTCCGACCTATCGTCCGGATATACTAAATGCAAAGACAGGACAGTGGGTGCAATCCTGTCCCAGTCCCGAAGGCGGTCATGACTGGCCGGCTACAAGCTATGACGAGCCTGATGACCTTCTGATCATTCCCCTGTCGCAGAGCTGCGATGAAATGAACGGACACGATGTGGAACGGGTGGAAGGATCGGGTGGGGCTGCCGCAGCTGTGCGCGTCTACCAGATGCCCGGCACGCACGGGAATATGGGGCGGCTGTCAGCCTACGACACCAAGACGATGCGGCGCACCTGGACCTTTCAGCAGCGCTCGCCCTTCCTCAGCGGCGTCATTTCCACGGCAGGGGGTATCGCTTTTGTGGGTGATTACGATCGCGTATTCAAGGCAGTGGACGTCAAGAGTGGCAAGGTTCTGTGGCAGACGAAGTTGGGTACTACGGTGCAAGGCTATCCCATCACCTTCAGTGTCGACGGCAAGCAATATGTTGCCGTGACGACGGGCCTGGGAGGCGGAAGCCCCGAGAACATGCCCAATGTTCTTCTGACCGAAGTGCACCGCCCTGACAGCGGCCAACAGCTCTATGTCTTCGCGCTGCCCGACAACGATTGAACGGAGAATCATGTGACGGTCAGGAAACGGGATCCCATCGCGGGCTTAAGTGTTTCGGCGCTGGCGGGTGGTGGGGTATCGGCCGCTCCGATTAGTCCCGATCGGGGCGCGGCGCCACCGAGGCGAAAAAAGACGTCCCCTATCGCGAGGTGACAACACGGAATTGCGGCTACTTTTTGAATGATCGCCGTTGCCGGTACCGATCTCTCTCTTGGACCATTCCCCCTGGGTCCACCGCCGGGTGCCTTCGGGCACCCGGCGGTTTCTTTGTCCGAGGCAATGAATTAATAGTTGAGCAATGCGTCAGATCCTGATCTGCCTGATTGCAATGTTCGTCCTTGGGCCGATGGCCACAGCGCGGGCGGCGCCGCGGGACGAGGTTATGACTAGCCTGTTTCGCTGCAATGCGATCGGCGACGATAGACAATGGCTTGACTGTTTCTACGGTGCCGCGCAGCCAGTTCGGGAAGAGTTGGCTTTAAAGCCGGCGCCGTCATTTCAGTTGGCGCTGGTCCAACGGCCGCCCGCTGGAGGCATGTCACTTAGCCCGCAGGCACGCGGCCAAGCCGTGGCGGAGGCGGGCCGTTGCTATGCGGACCCGAACGACCGCGCCTGGCTAGCCTGCTATTACGCCGCGGCAAGTCCGCTGCGTCAGGCGCTCAAATTGCCATCAGCGCCCACCGTGCCACGGCAGGGGTCTTCCCCGGTGGTCGCATCCGTTGCCCCGGCCGGCAATGGTGTGATCAGAGCCAGAATGGCCAGCTATCTCTTTGACGGGCAGAAATTTTTCACTGTGACACTGTCAAACGGCCAAGTTTGGCGCCAACTTGATGGCGATACCGCGACCGCTCATTGGAACAAGCCCGCGCCCAGCTATATGGTGGCGATAAAACCGGGGATGTTTGGCAGCCATAATTTCTCCGTGGACGGGACGTCCGGTGTCTTCAGGGTCAGACAGGTGCGCTAGGCGCGAGGCCCACCCCAAGGCCGTCTTTGGTGCTAAGGGGCAAGCTTGCCACGGCACGTCCCAGCCCCGCTCGCGCGTTGGAAGATAGAATGAAGAAACAATTCAAGATCGGCGATCACGTGACATGGAACTCAGAGGCCGGGCAGGTCAGCGGCCGGATTATCCGGGTTCATACAAAGGATGCGGATTATAAGGGGTACACGCACCACGCCAGTCCGGAAGAGCCACAATACGAAATCAAAAGCGACAAGACGGACCATATCGCCATGCATAAGGGTTCGGCCTTGACCAGGCTTCGGACCAAGTGATTCTGCTTATGACTTTCAGCCTATGACGGCGTTCAAGGGGATCGCAAGCCTGCGGTGCGTTTTTTAAATCCGCCGCAATCTCATTGTGCTCCGCAAGCATCGAAACCGGGGGCGGGCGCCTTTGCGCCGCCAGGCGCCGCGCTGAACACCGGCGCCACGGCCGGGAGGTAGCGCGCCACTTCGATATGCGACACGCGAATCTCCTCATTCCAGCTTTGGCAGCGTCAATTCTCCTTGCTGCGCCGGATAGGTGAGTTTCATCCCGTTCACGTGCGCAAAAGGCGTCAGCTTGTGCGGGCGGCGGCTGGTCTGCGACAAAATCTCGACCACGCGAATGCCGCGAACATTCAGGGCATCCGCCACCAGTGAACGGTGGCAGCGCCATGGCACCGCTTCGGCGCACATGATGGCGGTTCGCTCCTGCCTGCTCAGGGAGATGAGCTTTGTGAGCCCCTCGGCGAATTCTTCGGTCTGCATGTAATCGGCGTAGCCGCGGAAACTCTTGTTCCGCCAGCCGGTATTGGGAGAATCCTTGCGGGCATGGCGAAGACCGCCCAGCGCCGGCATCTTCACATATGCTATCCCGGACGCTGTCAGCGCGCCACACAGAGCGTCGTGATTGAATTGCGGGTTATGGCGGGAACGCGGCACGGTGCGAATGTCCGCGAGGCATTTGATGCCGTAGCCATGCAGCAGCGCGATGAATTCTTCTATGGGCAGGGTCGAATGCCCGACCGTGAAGACGGCTCCTTCCGGCCATTCCGCTTCTTTCGGTTGTGGCTGTTTGTTCATCTGGTGACCCGTCGTGTCAGCAGCATCGGGCCGTACACGAGCTCGAACAAGCCAAACGCCGCTATCCAGCATGCGCCTGCTACGAGGAGCATGATCGTCATCAGTTCGGTATGCCAGGAGGCGCAGACGCGGACGATAGCGGCGGCATTGATCAGGACGAAGATCACAACCGTGGCGCGACGGGCGATGAGATCGCGCCCGGTGTGGCCGAGCGTGACGCGCGGCATCACCGCAAGAATCATGACAGCGATGGCACCCGCGGTGAGCGCATGAATGGCGGACGGCGCCGGCACGCCAACACCAAAAACCGACAGCCCCAGCAGCGCCGTACCAAAAGCGACCCAGCCATAGCCGATATGGAGAATGAGCAGCAACTTCTCGGGCCGGGTTCTCCATCCGGCCCAACGGCTCAGGCGCAAAGCATTAAGCAGTCCCGCCACAACCAGCAGCGTGCCGGTGATGCGATGCTCTGGCATGAAGGCCCAGAAAATGAAGGCCAGCGCGAGAACGGCAACACAGATGGCGTCGAAGCGATTGGCGGGTACGGGAAGGCGCGGACTCTGGCGCTTGGACAGCCAGTTGCGTGTGAAGCTCGGTATGATGCGGCCGCCAATGACGCCGATGAGAACGATGGGTGCTGCGATGCCCAGCCGCCACCCCAGACCGCTTGGAACGGGCTCATTGAGGGCCTCAAGGTGCATCAGCAGATCGGCGATCAGGAACACGGCAAGTGGCGCGGTTGTCGTGAGGTTACGCCAGTTGCGGCCGGCGACGATTTCGCGCGCGGCGACAAACAGGAGCATCGCCGGAAAGGCCAGGTCGGCCGTGACGGCGAGCCACGCCGGCAGGTCGGCCGAGATAAGGCAGGCGAGGCGTCCCATGACCCACAGTCCGGCGAGCGTCGCGAGCCGATGGCCCCGCACGGGCAAGCGTCCCGTCCAATTCGGAATGGCGGTCAGCAAGAAGCCCGCGACGGCCGCCATGACAAAACCGAAAAGCATCTCGTGGATGTGCCACGACATCGCATCGAAGCGCGTGGGCAGTTGGACATAACCGAAAAACATCGAAAGCCATAGCGCGAGGGCGATGATCGCCCAGCCCCCGGCCGCCAGAAACATCGGTCGGAATGCATAGAGCAGCACCGCCGGCAAGGCTTCGTTTCGATCGCGCCTTGCTTGCGTGGATTCTTTAACAAAGCCGGGATCTCTGGCCTGGGTCATGGCAGCCTCGGTTTCTTCGGGCGGAACGGTGCGGACAGGCAGTGGCGCGGCCGGGCGAGAGCAATGGCGGCACAGTTATCGAGTATAGCCTGAAAGATGTTGGGCGCATGGGTGGCGACATCCGCCGTCGTTGCCAGATGTTCCCGCGGCAAGGCCGGCTGCATCAGAACTCTCAGGGTGTAATCCGTATGGATTGTGAGACGCATGGTGCTCTCGCTGGTTCTGGGCTCCATGAAGAAGTATTATATATACATCTTTGTGATGCCGTCCAAGGGCGGACGCGTGCGGTCCCGGCCGGACATCAAATCGGCCGCCTGATTTGCGTTCTTGGTTGCAATGACGCTATAGGTAAGCTGCGTGCGCGTGCTCGAGGGCCGCCGCCATCCCTTCAAAAATCTATCGGGGCACTGCGCCTAGCGCGTGGATGGGGCAAATGTACGAACTATTCATGTTCGCGGATCGTCGCAGCACGCCCGCTTTCTGGTTGGGCTGTCTGCTGGTGGTGATCGGCGCGCTGTTGCATCTGCCAATGTTCCTGATGGCGCGGCAGATGCACTACATGCTGGCCGGGATGCCAATGGACCCGGAAATGCTGACCGGGATGTTCCTGATCATGGCCGGGTGCGTTGCTGCTGCCTACGGACTCCAGCCGAAGGCGCCCAGCGAAAATAACCTTGCCGCTATGCATGAGCGGATCGTCGCGCCAGAAGATGCTCCATTGACCAAGCGGCATTGGCTGGCCGGTGGCGCGCTTGCTGCCGCCTTGGTCATCGATATCATGAAGCCGGCCGCGCTGGGCTTCGTCACGCCCGGCATGAAAGTCGAATACATGATCGGCCCGGCTGAAGTTGCCCTTTTGCCTTTCTGGGCCCTTCTGGGAACGGTGCTGGGTTCGTTCATCTGGGGAGCGGTCGCCGATCGTTATGGGCGGCGCGCCACCATCCTGCTCTCGGCCGTCATGTTCATTGGTACTTCCATATGCGGGGCCATGCCGTCCTTCGGCTGGAATCTTTTCATGTGCTTTCTGATGGGGGCTGCCGCGGGAGGCATGCTGCCGGTGGCATATGCGCTCCTGGCGGAAATCATGCCGACGCGCCACAGGGGCTGGAGCCTGGTGGCGGTCGGTGGCGTTGGTGCGGTGGGCGGCTATCTTGCGGCGTCGGGGCTGTCGTCCTTGCTGCAGCCCGAGTTCGGTTGGCGCATCATGTGGTTCCTTAATCTGCCTTCCGGCCTGATCCTCGTCCTGCTGAGCCCCTTTATCCCCGAATCGGCGCGCTTCCTGATGCATATCGGCCGGGTTGATGAGGCACGCGCCACGCTTGCGCAATTCGGGTCGGTGGTCATAACCGAAACCGCCGACTGGGATGACGAAGTCAAGATCGACCACTCCCATTTGCCGCCGGTGGATAAGCGCCATCTCGGCCCGACCATCGCTTTGACTCTTGTCGGCCTAGTCTGGGGGTTCGTCAACTTCGGACTGCTGCTGTGGCTTCCCGGCGAGTTGATATCAGAGGGACAGGACATGGGCGTGGCCGCGGCCATTATCGCCAGGTCATCCCTGATTGCCATGCCCGCGGTCGTGGTTGCATCATGGCTTTATGCTGCCTGGAGCACGAAACGGGCCTTGCTGGTCATGATCGCCTTGACTGGATTGGGCTTGCTGGCGCTGGCGCTGCGCGGTGCCGGGGTTGCGGCTCTTTCCAATCCCACGATTCCGATTGCGCTGCTGATCACGGGGGCTACCGGCGTCATATCGGTCCTTTTGCCCTACACCGCGGAAAATTATCCCCTGCGCGTTCGCGGCCGGGCGACGGGCTGGGTTGCCGCCTGCAGCAAGACCGGCGGCCTCATATGCCAGACATTGAGCGTGCTTGCGGCCGTTCCTGGGATTGGCATTGCTGCCCTGGCCATCGCGATACCAACCCTGGCCGGGTTTGTCCTGGTCGCTGTCTATGGCCGGGAGACCCGCGGCCGCGATTTGCGCGAGCTGGAAGGCTGAGAACTTTTCGAATCCGGATCGATTATTCTGGCCTTTTCGGCCAATTTCCCCGAATTTCCCGTAGCATTCGGGCGGAGCCCGGGCTGGTGCGGGGGTGACAAATGAAAGCGCTTCTCTCTTGTCTTGCAATTCTGCTGCCTTTTTTGTGCGGCGGTGCCGTGATGGCGCAGCAGGCCGCGCCGGTCGCCATCACAGTGGATGTTTCCCACAGGCTTGGCCCCTACAAGCCGATCTATGCCTGGTTCGGCTATGACGAGGCAAACTACACCACCATGCCGGGCGGCAAAGCGCTGTTGCGCGAATTGCACGATCTGGCGCCGGTGCCAGTGCATATCCGCGCGCACCATCTGTTGAGTTCGGGCGACGGTGTGGCGGCGCTGAAATGGAGTTCCACCAACGTCTATTCCGAGGATGCGCGTGGAAGGCCGGTCTATGACTTCCGCATCCTGGATTCCATCTTCGACGAATATCGTGCTGCGGGCGTGGTCCCGATGTTCGAGCTGGGCTTCACGCCCAAGGCGCTGGTCAGCGGTGATGGTGAATATGAGGACCACTATCCCGGGTCCTCCACCGGCGGGTCGGTGCACAGCCCGCCCAGGGATTATGCCAAGTGGCAGGAGATGATCCGCACCGTCGTGGCCCACATGGTCCAGCGCTATGGCCGCGCCACGGTCGCGCAATGGTATTTCGAGGTCTGGAACGAGCCGGACATTTCCTATTGGCACGGCACGCCGCAGCAATATTTCGAGCTCTATGACCGCACCGTGGCGGGGGTGCGGGCCGCTTTGCCCGAGGCAAAGGTCGGCGGTCCGGCCACCACCGGTCCCGGCAACCCCAAGGCCGCGAAGTTCCTGGAAGATTTCCTGGATCACGTCGCTGAGACTGCAACCCCTATGGATTTCATCTCCTTCCACGTGAAGGGCCAACCCACCATTCAGGATGGCGGGGTCACAATGGGTCTGGCCAAGGCGTTGAACGACGCGGACAAGGGCTTTGCCATCATCGCGCGCCATCCGAAATTCGCGAAGCTGCCCGTGATCCTGTCGGAGGCCGATCCTGAAGGCTGCGCGGCCTGTTCGATGAAGGTCAACCCCGCCAATGCCTATCGCAATGGCACCCTATATCCCGCCTATACGGCCGCCGCGTACAAGCGGCTGCTCGAGCTGGCTGACCGGTATGGCATCAACCTGATCTCGATGCTGAGCTGGTCCTTCGAATTCGAGAACCGCGACTATTTCGAGGGCTTTCGTTCGCTTTCGACCAACGGCATCGACAAGCCGGTGCTGAACTTTTTCCGCATGGCCGGATTGATGCATGGCGATCGCGTAGCCGCCGCGGCCGATGGTGCGATGCGTGCCGGACAGATCATCGCAGCGGGTGTGCGCGGCGCGCCCGATATCGACGCCCTCGCCACGGCCGACGGGCGGGAGGCAGCGGTAATGGTGTGGAATTACCACGATGCAGACCGCCCCGCGCCTTCTTCGTCCGTGACCGTCACCGTCCGCGGCCTGCCCCAGGCGGTGCGGCGCGTGCGGCTGGTCCATTACCGGTTGGACGACACCCATTCCAACGCCTACACGGTGTGGAAGGCGATGGGATCGCCGCAAAGCCCGACGCAGGAACAGGTGACGAGGCTGAAGGCACAGGATGGGCTTCAGCTTCTGGAATCGCCGCGCTGGCTTGTGGCATCGGCCGGCACAGTCACCATCTCGGCCGACCTGCCGCGCCAGGCCATCTCGCTGCTGCAACTTAACTGGCAGAGCCACTAAACCCGGGCGAAAAAAAGTAGCTGCCCCGCCGGCAATCATGCCGCTATGCTGCCCGCCTGAATTTCGCTGAGCGGGCTCGGGGCAGGGGGAAATCGCATGAAGCACCCTTCGGTGCTGCAGGGTTTGGGCGCGCCGGTCCCGTCCGGCCGTCCGGGGCTTGGTATCGCGCTCAATGAAAAGATTGCTGCCCGCCATGCGGTGAACCTGTGAAGGCATTGCGCACGCGCGGCGGCTGGGTGTTGATGATGGTCTGTGCCATCTATTTCATCACCTATATGGATCGGGTGAACCTGGCCACGGCGGCGGCCGACATCCAGCGCGAATTCCATCTGTCCAACACCGAACTGGGCTACGCGTTTTCTGCCTACGGTTATCCGTACGCCTTCATCCAGCTCATCGGCGGCTGGCTTGCGGATGGGCTGGGCCCGCGCCTGGTCTTCACCATATTCGGCCTGATCTTCTCGCTGGCCACGGTGCTGACGGGCTTTATCGGCGGATTGGGATCGCTTCTGGCGGTGCGCGCTCTACTGGGAGTGGGCGAGGGGCCGAGCCTGGCGGTAGCCACGCGGGTAATAACCAACTGGATTGAGCCCCACCGTTGGAGCTTTGCCCAGGGCATCGCCCACACTTTCTCGCGCGTTGCCAATACGGTGACGCCTGTGTTCGTTGCCGCCCTGATCCTGCAGGTGTCCTGGCGCGGGTCATTCATCATTGTGGGCGTGATGTCGCTGGTTTGGGTGGCAATCTGGTTCGCCTTCTTTCGTGACCATCCGCCCGGCAAGGCCGCTGACCGCCCCAGGCAGACCTTGCGTGCCCCGGTGCGTGCCCTGTTCCGCCGCATGCTGCCCGTTATCGTGACTGATTTCTGCTATGGCTGGTCGCTGTGGGTATGCCTCAACTGGCTGCCGCTGTTCTTCCGCCACAGCTACGGCCTGTCGCTGCAATCCTCGGCGCTGTTCACCTCGGGCATCTTCCTGGCGGGAATCGTCGGCGATACGCTGGGCGGCGTGATGAGCGACCGCATCCTGGCGCGTACCGGCAGCGTGGTGAAGGCCCGGCGCAACCTGATCGTGGGGGGACTGGCCGGCTCTATGCTGTTCTTCATTCCGGTGGTGACGTTGCAGGACCTGACCCTGGTGTCGATTTCGCTGACCCTGGCCTTTTTTTCGATGGAACTGGTGATTGCGCCCCTGTGGGCGGTGCCGATGGATATCGCGCCGGCCTATGCCGGCACGGCCAGCGGCTTCATGAATTTCGGCTCGGCGGTCGCGGGTATCATTTCACCCTGGGCATTCGGCTGGATCATTGACACGACGGGAAGCTGGCACCTGCCATTTGCGATGTCGGCCATCCTGATGCTGGCGGGCATGGCGGCGGCCTTTTATATGCATCCGGAGCGGAAATTCGTGGAGCCCCAAATTGCGCCTGAATGACGAGGAAAAAGCCATGCTGGCGGGCGAGGCGGGCGCCCCGCGCCGCTGGGCTATCGCGCACCAGCTCGCCGTGGGCCGCTTCTTCGATGCCGAGGACATGGTGCCGGTCAGCCAGTCCCACATCATGGGCGACACTGAATCGCTGGGCGAAGCGGGCGTTGCATTTCTCGAAGGTCTGGCGGCTGCCCCGCTCAAGGAGCGGCGGGTGCGCATTCCCACCATCACCGATCCGCGCGGCCTGGATTTTTCGACTTATGCCAGGCTGAAACAGACGGACGCCATGGCAAGGCTGGAAAAGCGCGCCAGCGATGCGCTGGAGGCGCTGGGCGTGCTGATGACCAATACCTGCATCAATTACCAGACCGTGTTCCCGCCGGTGCTGGGCGAGCATCTGGCGATGGGCGATACTGGCGTGGTGATCTATTCCAACAGCGTCATGGGTGCGCGCAGCAATTTCGAGGGCGGCCCGTCCGCCATCGCCGCCGCGTTGACAGGACGCACGCCGCGCTATGGTTATCACCTGGACGAAAGGCGGCGGGGTACCACGCACATTGTGGTCAAGGACCGGCCCCGCGACTGGAGCGACTGGGGCGCGCTGGGCGGCATCACCGGCGGAATCGCCGGCAGCTACTGGGAAGTGCCGGTGCTGGAAGGAATCGGCAGCGCGCCGACGTCCGACGAGCTCAAGCATTTCGGTGCGGCGCTGGCCAGCTATGGATCGGTGGCGCTGTTTCACATGGAGGGGGTGACGCCGGAATGCCGCGCCGTGCGCGAGGTGTTCGATGGCGTCCCGCCCGAGCCGGTGACGGTCAGCCGCGCAGATTTCGAGGCTTTCAAGGCGCGCTATGCCGCGCCGGGCGAAAAGGTAGATGTGGTGGTGTTCGCGGCGCCACAATTGTCGCTGTTCGAGCTGGAGCAGGTCGCGGCCCTGATCGATGGCCGCCGCGTGCACCCGGACACTTCGCTGCTTATCGCCACTTCGCCAGAGATCAAGGCTGCCGCCGACCGGATGGGCCTGACGGCGCGGATCGAAGCTGCGGGCGCATTGCTGTTATCAGGTGTCTGTTTCTACCAGAGCTACGCGCGGGAGATGGCCGAGGCCAATGGCTGGAAGCGGCTGATGTCCAATTCCGCCAAGCTGGTTAACATCATCGGCGGCTATGGCTATCTGCCCAGCCTGGGCACCACGGCGCAATGCATCGACGCCGCCGTGGCGGGGAGGATGTGATGGCTGTCCTGTTCGCCCATCCCGGCATCGGTGAAACGGCGCGCGGCACCGCGCTGGTGGCGCGCGACAATTTCAGCGCCCGCTATGACCTGGACCGCATCCGGGGCGTGTTTTCGCGCCCCCGCCACGCCCTGCATGGGCAAAGCTATGTCGGGCGCATCCTGGTGCTCAACACCGTCAAGGGCGGCGTTGCGTCGGCCTGGATGCTGCGCGACATGGCGGCGCGCGGGCTGATACCTGCCGCCTTCCTGTTCAATCGCGTCAATCCCATCATGGTCCAGGGCGCGGCGTTTGCCGGCGTTCCGCTGCTGGATCGTTTTGACGGCGACGTGACCGCGCTGATCCGGACAGGCGACGACCTGCTCGTCGAGCCAGGCGAGGGCCGCGTTACCATACTGAACCGCTGATGCCGAAATTCGCCGCCAATATTTCCTGGCTGTTTCAGGAATGGACTTTCCTCGACCGCTTCGCCGCGGCGGCGGATGCCGGGTTTTCCGTGGTTGAATGCCTGTTTCCCTATGATCACGACGCCGATGTGATCGCTGCGGCGCTGGCTCAGCACAATCTCGCCATGGCGCTGATCAACCTGCCGCCCGGCGACCTGTCGGCGGGCGAACGCGGGCTTGCGGCGTTGCCGGAGCGGCGGGGCGAATTTCGCGCCGCGCTGGATACCGCGATCCGTTATGCCGTAGCCACCGGCGCGAAACGCCTGCACGCGATGGCGGGCATCGCGAACGGGTCCGTCGCACTGGCGGCCTACCGGGATTCACTGGCGCTGGCCTGCGATGCCGCTGCCGTGCACGGCATCGCCATTACTATCGAGCCGCTGAATGGGCGCGATGTGCCCGGCTATCTGCTGAATGATTACGGCTTGGCACAGAAGGTGATCGCCGATGTGAACCGGCCCAACCTGAAGTTGCAGTTTGACATTTATCATCGCCAGATACTGCATGGCGACGTGGTGCGCGGGCTGGAAACGTTGATGCCGATCACCGGGCACATCCAGATCGCCTCGGTGCCCCAGCGTGCCGAGCCGATGAGCGGTGAGCTGGACGATCGGCTGGTGCTGAAGACCATTGATCGGCTCGGCTATGATGGTTTCGTCGGCTGTGAGTACCGCCCCGCCAATGGTACGCTGGCGGGGCTAGGCTGGATGCGGCAACTCTAGCGCGGGGGGAGCGGCGGCAGCGGTTCGACCTTGTCCAGGATGAACAGGTAGGACAGGGCGCCTACCACGCACATGGCGCCCGCGACCGCCAGCGGGATCAGGAACGAACCGCTGGTCAGGGTCAGCACCACGCCGGTGAAGGTGGTCAGGATGATGCCTGCCATGTTGCCGGCGCAGTTCTGGATGCCGCCGATGGATGCGACATGGCGCGGCGTGGGCGCGATCTCGCTGACCACCGTCCAGCAGTTGGCGCCCGCGAAACTGAGGCTGGCAAAGGCCAGCATGAACAGCGCCAGACACAGCCATGTGCTTTCGACAAAGGCGGACAGGCCGATTGAGGATGACATCAGCATGGCACCGACAAGACAGGTCTTGCGCGCACGCGTCGGGCTCCAGCCTGCACGGATCAGCCGATCTGAGGTCCAGCCGCCAAGCCAGTTGCCAGGTAACCCCATTAGCGGCGGCAGAGCCCCCCAGATGCCCAGCGCCTTCAGCGAGAAGCCGCGCGCATCCTGCAGATAGCTGGGAAACCAGGTGATGAAGAAATAGATCGCGAAGTTCAGGCAGAACAGCCCGATCATCAGGCCCCAGACCGAGCGATAGCGGAACAGGTCGAACCAGGAGATGGCCTCCGCGGCAGCAGGCTGGGGCGCGCGCTGCGCCAGAAGGCGGTCCACCTGCTCCGGCGCAACTTCGCGCCAGCGCTCCGGATCGCGGTAGATGAACCACCAAGCCAGCGCCCACGCCAGGCCCAGGGCGCCGGTGGCGATGAAAGAGCCGCGCCAGCCCACCAATAGAATCAGCCAGGTGACCAGGGGCATCGACAGCGCCGTGCCCAGGGTCGAGCCGCTGTTGAAGATGGAGCAGGCCAGGCCCCGTTCGGTACGGGGAAACCAGTTGAACGCCACCTTGGCGAAGGATGGCTGGGATGCGGCTTCGCCCAGGCCCAGCATCAGCCGCATGGCGATGAACTGGACCACACTGCGTGCGATACTGGTGGCGGCGGTGAACATCGACCACCAGCCCACCGCCAGGGTCAGCGCGATGCGCACGCCGACGCGGTCGATGAACCAGCCGGCCGGCAGTTGCCCGAAAGCGTAAGTCCAGAAGAAGGCGCTGAGCACCAGTCCCATCACCGCCGGATCGATGCCCAGCTCGCCGCGGATGGCCGGTGTCGCGATGGCGATGTTGGTGCGGTCGATATAGCCGATGCCATTGGCCAGAAAGCACAGCCAGATCATCAGCCAGCGAATTTTCGGCATTCCCCCGCCCTCTCTATTTATATGTGGCCCCTTCCCGGTGGGGCCGTTCGAGTTTCAGCCCCGCGCGGGCGCGAATTTGTCGATCGCCTCCCACAGGCCGTTCAGATAGACCGCGCCCAGCGCGCGGTCGTAAAGGCCATAGCCGGGCTTGCCGGTCTCGCCCCAGATCATGCGGCCATGGTCGGGCCGCGCATAGCCCTCAAAACCTACATCGTGATAGGCCTTGACGATCGCGGCTATGTCCAGCGAACCGCAGTCGGACTTGTGGGCCGTTTCCTCGAAATTGCCGGCGGCATCCAATTTGACATTGCGCAGGTGGGCGAAATGGATGCGCCCGCGCCCGCCGAATTCGCGCACCAGTGCTTCGACATTGTTCTGCGGGCCCGCGCCCAATGAGCCGGAGCACAGGGTCAGCCCGTTGGCCGGACTGTCAACGATGGACAGGATACGCGCCAGGTCGTCGCGATCCTTGACGATGCGCGGCAGGCCGAAGATGGGGCGCGGCGGATCGTCGGGATGGATGGCCATGCGTACACCGCTTTCCTCGGCCACCGGCACGATGGCTTTCAGGAAATAGGATAGGTTCTGGAACAGTTTTTCCGCATCGGTGCCGGCATAATCCGCCAGCACGCTTTTCAGGCTTTCGGCGGTGTAGCTGGTGTCCCAGCCCGGCAGGTTCAAGCCCTGGCTGATGTCGAAATTGGCGACCTCCTCGACATCGAACACCAGTGTGGTCGATCCATCGGGCAATGTCTTGGACAGGCTGGTGCGTACCCAGTCCAGAACCGGCATGAAATTGTAGCAGATGACCTTGATGCCGCAGGCGCCAAGATTCCGGATCGTCTGCTGGTAGTTGGCGATCAACCCGTCTCGGCCGGGCTTGCCCAGCTTGATGTCCTCGTGCACTGGGACTGACTCGATCACCTCCAGCGCCAGGCCGTGCGCTTCCACCTTGGCCTTCAACTTCTGGATTCTTTCCAGCGGCCACACATCCCCCACCGGCACGTCATAGATGGCCGAGACGATGCCGTGCATGCCGGGAATCTGGCGGATATAGGCCAGCGACACCGGGTCGCTGTCGCCATACCAGCGGAAGGACATTTTCATGGGGAAAGCCTCTGGCTTGTTACGGTTGACCCAAGACGATCGTGCAGCTTCGCAAAATTCACGGCATGGCATTGCCAATACCGATGATCACGGTGGACCCGACCAGAAGGGCAAGTCCGGTGAACACCAGTGCCAGGGTATGCCGGCTGGCGCCTTTCCATTCCTTCAGGGCAAAGCCCCAAAGGCTGGAAAAGATGATGATACTGGCCATGTGCAGCGTCCAGCTGGAAAACCCGTAAGGCCCCATCTGGCTTTCGCCCATGGTGTAGAAGAAGAACTGGAAATACCATAGCGTGCCGCCGAAGGCGGACAGCAGATAGTTGCGAAGCAGCGGCGGAGGTGCGGTGCCGTCGGCGGCCGGCCCTGCCCCGCCCAGATATTCGCGCGCGGTGCCACCCCGTACCACAAGGATCGCGCACCAGGCCAGATTGGTGGTCGCCCCACCCAACAGCACGATGCACAGCGCCGGCAGGCCCTGCCAGATCGGCGTGGTCCCGGCGGCGAGCGTCAGCTGGCGTACCGGCTCGGCCGCCGCCAGGCCATAGGCGAAGCAGGCCGACATGATGCCCGAGAAGATGGCGACCATGATTCCCTTTTTCAGGTCGAACTCGGCGATGGACCGGGTCAGCGCTTCCGGCGGCTGGTCGCGCTCCTTGGAGCGGCCAGCCCGTCCGATCACCGCAATGCCTGTCAGGCACACCACCAAGCCAACCAGGATCACCTGGCCGTGCAGGCCGCGCAGCAGTTGGAACAATTCGCCTGATACCAGCGGCGGCATCAGGGTTCCGAAAGCTGCCGTCAGGCCCAGCGCGATCGCCATGCCCAGCGACAGGCCCAGATAGCGCATGGCCAGCCCGAAGGTCAGGCCGCCCAGACCCCAAAGCGCCCCGAAAAGATAGCACCAGAACCATACCGAAGCCGGCACGGCCGACAGCACGCCCAGCAAATCCTTGGTCTGGATCCAGGCCATCAACCAGGGCGCGATGATCCAGCTGAACACCCCGCCCACCGACCAGAAAATTTCCCACGACCAGTGGCGTACCTTGCGGTAGGGCACGTAGAAGCTGGCCGACGACAATCCCCCCAGCCAGTGCAAGACCACGCCGAACAGGGGATTGGGCGTCATCCTAAACCTCAATATCCAGGCGATAGAGGCGCGCGGCATTTCGGCCCCACATGGCGCGCTGTTCATCTTCGCTGAAGGCTGACAGGATGTTGCGATAGGCGCTCAGGTGACGATCGAAGCTGCCGAACAGTTTGTCGGTGGGAAAATCGCTCGCCACCAGGCAGCGCGACGGCGTGAAAAAATCAATTGCCTCCAGCATCCAGGGGCGCACGCTGTCTTCGGTCCAGTCGCGGTGAATGAACCCCACACCCGACAGCTTGATCGCCACATTGGGCAGGGCCGAGAGTTGCTTCAGCCCGGTGCGCCACACCGCGCGCCCATCGGGGTCAGTGACGATGGGCATGCCCAGATGGTTCACGATCACCTGGGTGCCGGGATGGCGGGCAATCAATGATGCCATGTTCGAAAACTGACTGGGATAAACCTGACAGTCGAAGGACAAACCGTATTTCTTCAACAGGGCGAAACCGGCCTGCCAATCGGCGTCACCGGTGACGTCGCGCGGCGCATAGGTGCGCGCTCCATCGCCATGCCAACCCACGATGTGGCGGATGCCGCGCACATGCGGGTGGGCGGCATGGGCAGCCAGGACGACTTCCAGGTCCGGATCGTTCAAGGCGGCGAAGGCGATGATGGCGTTGGGCATTCCGCGCGACGCGGCCATCGCTTCGAGCCACTCGGTTTCCTTCAGCGCATCGGCCGGATCGGCCCCAGCATCGACATGGACGATGGCACGCACGTCCCAGTTCGCGGCATCGGCCAGGTAGTCGTCCAGCCCGTAACTCCTCGCGATCGCCTCTGTCGAGCCCGCGGGCTTGGCCTCGTCAAAAGGCGGCGTCAGCCAGGGATAGTGGATGTGGGAGAGATCCCACAAATGCACATGCGCATCGACGAAGGGAAATGTCTTCATCGGGCATAAGGCCGATGCAGCTGAACCTCGCGGTTCAGCTCCACCCCGAAGCCGGGCTTGTCGAGCTGCGACAGCGTGATGCGGCCGTTCTGCGGCACCGGCTCGCCCAGCAATTGCGGCGCGAACATCGGCACGACCTTGTCGGCCCTGGGCGCCATCATCAGATATTCGGCAAAGGGGCTGTTATGGCGGGTGATGACAAAGTGATAGGAATAGACCGATGAACCGTGCGGCACCATCAATTTGCCGTGCGCGTCGACCAGGCTGGCGATCTTGATCAGTTCGGTGACGCCGCCACACCAGCCGACATCGGGCTGGATGATGTCGCAGCACTCCATCTCCAGCAGCATGCGAAAGCCCCAGCGCGTGGCTTCATGCTCGCCGGTGGTGACCAGCATGCCGGGCGGTACGTTCTTTTTCAGCGCGCGATAGCCCCAATAATCGTCGGGCGACAGGGCTTCCTCGATCCATTTCAGGCCGGACTGGTCCCAGGCGCCGCGCGCCAGGCGGGTGGCATAGTCGAGGTCGAGCGCCATCCAGCAATCCAGCATCAGCCAGAAATCCGGCCCGACCCGCCCGCGCATGTCGGCGATCTCGGCCAGCGCCTTCCTCAAGCCCTCATCGCCTTCGCCAGGGCCATGATGCAAAGGCATCTTGCCGCCGATGAAGCCCATCTGTTTGGCCAGGTCGGGCCGCGCGCCGGTGGCATAGAATTGCAGCTCCTCGCGCACCGCCCCACCCAGAAGATGGTGCACCGGTTCCTTGCGCAGCCTGCCCAAAAGGTCCCACAGCGCCAGGTCGACGCCCGAGATGGCGTTGATCACCAGCCCCTTGCGTCCGTAATACTGGGTCGAAAAATACATCTGGTCCCAGATTTTCTCGACCTCGGCCGGGTCGCGTCCTTCCAGGAAGCGTGCCAGGTGCTTTTCCACGATGTAACAGGCCGGCTCGCCGCCGGTCGTGACGGCAAACCCGATGGTGCCGTCGGCCGCCTCGATCTCGACCACCAGGGTGCCGAGCACATTGATGCCGAAGCTTCGGCGCGACTGGCGATAGTCGGGATAGCGGGCCATGGGGGTGGCGATGTGATCGTCGATCCAGTGGCCGTCGCCCTGGTCGTGATAGTCCGCCCCGCCGCCGCGCACAACGAAGGCGCGAACCTGCCGAATTTCCGGAAAACGCAACCTTGCCTCCACCGGGCGCCGCCGGGGCGCCATTCTTGTCTTTACGGACTCCGAGCGTATAGCCTCGCGTGGCACATGTCAGCGGCCGGCGAGAAATGCTACTGAAAGACAAGGTCGTTCTGGTGACCGGCGCCTCGGCCGGGATAGGGCGGGCGGTCGCCATCGAGGCGGCCCGCCAGGGGGCCGATGTGGCAATCAATCATTTCGATTCGACCGATGACACGGCTGAGAAAACCGTGGCCGCGATCCG